>BNTP01000088.1 GCA_025996695.1 Bacteroidia bacterium
TTTAATAAGCACACGGGCGCACCGGAATCTACAACGCGGGGACACCCTTTTCCCTCACCACCCCTTTCCCGTTTTGGGGCCGGGGTGGGGGGGGTAGCCCCCCCCCCCCCCCCCCCCGAGTGTCATGACGGCGGTACAGAGCACCGCTGCTGCAAAATTGCTAAGCTTTTTCTTCATTTTGATATTAAATTAAATTTATACTAAAATTACGGATATTTTTGTTTTTTGTAAATCCGCGCACAAATGTAAGGTTTATAAATGTTTTTTGCAAGTTTTTTAACATATAATTTAAAAATGTTTTACAAAAACCCCTCAAAAAGGGGCTAAATCTTGTTTTGAGGTGCTATTATTTCGCAAACGGCGCCTTGTCCCGCAGGTAAAGATGAGGATATTGTTTTGATAACCAATATATTGTATCTGCGTGCAGAAACGATTGCCGCCATGTATCGCCGTCGCTGGGATATTGAAGTGTTTTTCCGTTTTCTAAAACAAGGAATGAATTTTAGCCATTTCTTGTCTTTGAATGAAAACGGCATACAAATAGTCCTCTACATGACGTTGATTGTTGCTATGTTGATAATGATTTACAAACAGGAAAATGAGATAGGTTACAAAACCGCCAAAAGGCGGATGGTGATTGAAATTCAGGAATTGATAATTGCAATCGCAGCGCTGCAATCAGGTGGCGATTTGAGCAAAGTGAATCTGCCAGGTACTTAATTTTGATTGCCAACTATCGCTTGGCTTGCTGATGGCTTTTTTCTTCCGAACACGACTGGGCGGAGCCCCGTAGCGGAAACACCTCCTGCGAACAAGGCGCCCGAATGGGGGAGATTTTTATAACCGCAGGTGGGTGTTGCCGCAGCCCTGAGCGAAGTCGAAAGGGGCAGCAAAACCTGCGGAAAATCAGGACATCCGCGCTCTTGCCTGAAAGGCAAGATTTTTATGCCGTCCTGCAGGCAGATGGGGACTTGCGGCGCTTTTCCGCAGGTCACGACCTGCGGTTATGAAAATATTGGCTTTCAGCCAAGGGGAACCGGCGGCGGCTTTTGCCGGTTTGCTTCGGGCTTCGCCCTCGCAATGACGGAGCAAACCGCAACAGGACTCAAAAGTCCCATTACGGCTTGCTTGTATGTTTGTGAAAAGGTTGTTTAACGCCGGAATCGCGCGGACGCGAATACGCTCCTGCCCAGTTTGGTTTTTGCGAGGGAATTTACCACCCTCATCCTCCGTAAGCTACTGATAATGAGGGGGTTATGACTGCTTTATGTTTGTTACCTATCATCATTTTGATTTTTCCACCAGCACCTTGTCAATGCGAGCACCGTCCATGTCGACAATTTCGAGGATGAAGTCTTTCCATTCCAAGCGTTCGCCGGCGTGAGGGATGTGTCCGAGCTCTTCCATGATGAGTCCGCCGAGCGTGTTGTGTTCATTTTCGGGATATAAATCGCCTAACTTAAAATAGCTGAGGAAGTTATAAAAAGAGCATTGCCCGTCCACGAGGTATGTGCCATCCGGACGCTCCATGATTTCCGGCTCTTCGTGTGGCTCGGGAATTTCGCCCACAATCGCCTCCATAATGTCTTTGAGCGTCACCATGCCTTGCACCACACCAAATTCGTCGATGATAAGTGCGGAATGGTCGTGCGACAATTTCATCTGTTCCAACGCCGAATACACCTCCATGCTCTCGTAAAAATACTGTATGGGACGCATCTGATTGCGAAGGTCAAAATCGGGCGAGTCGATGTGCATGAAAATGTCTTTCACATACACCATGCCTTCTACGTGGTCTAAATCTTCTTCTCCGACGGGAAATTTGCTGTATGGATTGCTGGAAATCAGTTCTTTAATTTCCTCTTTGGTCATATCCATGTCAATCCATTCGATGTCCATGCGCGGCGTCATAATAGAGTCCAACTTGCGGTCGCCCAGCGAAAACACGCGTTCCATGATGTCCTGTTCCACTTGTTGCACTTCGCCGTCTTCCGTTCCTTCGCGAATCATCGACTTGATTTCATCTTCCGTCACCTTGCTGCCCTCGTCTTTGAGTTTCAACAATTTCATGATACCGGTCGTACTTTTCGACAACAGCACGGTAAAAGGCGTTATCACAAACGACAAAACATTCATCGGAGCTGCTACGAACTTGGCGATTTTTTCAGCAGAACTCAATCCAATCCGCTTGGGAACGAGTTCGCCAAACACGATAGAGAGATAGGTCGCCACCACCACAATTGTTACCTGAGCCACAGAAAGGGAATATTCGGGCGACATCCCCGCCCGTTCTAAAATAGGCGCCAAGCTTTTTGCCCACATTTCTCCGGCAAACAAACCGGTCAAAATAGAAATGAGTGTAATAAAAACCTGGATGGTCGAGAGGAAATTTTCGGGGTGTTCGGCCAATTTCAGGGCAGCCTGCGCAGACTTACTGCCGCGTTGAGCTTCCGCTTTTAAGCTCGACTTACGCACCGAAATCATGGCTATTTCCGACATCGAAAAAAAGCCATTAAGAAGTATAAGAAGCAGCAATGCAGCTATTTCCATAAATTATTTAGCTGGTTCAACATTCAAAACGCCTGCTTTGCGCAGCGTTTTCTCGATTTTACCCAAAGCAAAATCCAACTGTTCAAACGTGTGCGTCGCCATCAGCGAGAAACGAATGAGCGTGTCGGCATCTGCTACCGCGGGCGAAACAACCGGATTCAAGAAAATTCCCTGATTGAATAATTCTGTTGTCACCCAAAATGTTTTTTCGTTGTCGCGTATATATATAGGTATAATTGGCGTGGACGTGTGACCGATTTCGCAGCCCATCGCGCGGAAACGTTCGAGGGCGTAGTGGGTCAATTTCCACAGGTGTTCGATGCGTTCCGGTTCGCTGACCATGATGTCGAAAGCCGCGCTGGCAGCCGCTGTAGCCGCCGGCGTGTTGCTCGCCGAAAAGATGTAAGAACGCGAATTGTGACGCAGGTAGTTGATAACGGGGTCGGAACCGGCGATAAATCCGCCAATACTTGCCAATGATTTGCTAAACGTGCCCATAATCAGGTCAACTTCCGGCAGCAAGCCGAAGGAATCGGTTGCACCACGCCCTTGACGACCCAACACGCCTAATCCGTGCGCCTCATCGACCATGATATTGGCACCGTATTGGCGTGCCAACCGCACGATTTCTGGCAAGTTAGCGATGTCGCCTTCCATACTGAAAACGCCGTCGACTACAATCAATTTGACTTTATCTGGTTCGCATTTTTTGAGTTGTTTTTCTAACGACTCCATATCGTTGTGGCGAAATTTTAATTTTTGTGAAAACGACAACCGGTGCCCTTCGATAATGGATGCATGGTCGTACTCGTCCCACAAAATATAGTCTTCGCGCCCTGTCAAGCAAGAAACGACACCCAAATTGACCTGAAAACCGGTCGAATAAATAATGGCATCGTCTTTGCCCACAAAGTTGGCTAATTTTTTTTCTAATTCGAGGTGAATGTCTAACGTCCCGTTTAGGAAACGGCTCCCTGCCATCCCTGTGCCGTATTTTTTCGTCGCAGCAATCGCGGCCTCTTTCACTTTGGGATGGTTGGTCAGCCCGAGATAGGCATTGGAACCAAACATCAATACTTTTTGCCCGTTAATGACCACCTCGGTATCTTGGTCGCTTTCAATGACGCGAAAATAAGGATACAACCCCGCTGCCTGTATTTGTTGGGGTGCATCATATTTACTCAGTTTTTCTTCTAAAAGATTCATATTTAATACATTTGATTTGTATCACTGCCTTTCCATGAAGCTATAACCCTTCACAAAAAGGCAGGCTGCAAAGGTACTTCTTTTTTTTCAAACAGCAAGCATAAATTGCTAAAATTTTCGAACCGCTACCAACAAACGCAAAAACGCGCCCTTGTGAGGCGCGCTTTCTTGGGTGCTACTGAACAAATTTATTAAAGCTTGATGGCGCGATTGTAGTCTGTTTCTCTGGCCGGAATTATCCACGTCCATTTGTTAGCAGCTTCCGGCTCCACTACGCCATCACAACTGGTTGGGAAATTTCCTCCATCACGGAAATGCTTGTGAACGATTGGGTCGCCCCAACGTTTCATCATAAACCAGTCTAACCCTTCGCCCCAAAGTTCGATTTGTGCGATGCGCTTAATTTCAGAGAACAAATCATCTCCGGTCAAAGAACAACTGTAAGATGGGTCACGACCGGAATCTTTGGTCAATTCCTCCAATAATTGTTGTGCTTTAACAGCATTGTTTTGTTTGTATTCTGCTTCCGCTTCGATGAGATACATCTCAGAAGAGCGGAAATGATTCAAATTGCCCACACCCGGATTCGTTTCGTTAGCGATTTTAAATTGCATATATATGAAGATAGTAGCAGTAGGGTCTAATTTTGGGAACGAAGCAAATGCTTTCCTTTTCAATGTATTACCTGCTGCAGAGTCCGCTCTGGCGGTTGACGTTGCACCGGTTGTCTTGATATACTGATTTGTTAGACCCGGAATAGTATCCAAAAACAAACCTTTGCGAATATCCGTAGCCGAAATGGTTGTGTACAAATCTTTGGACATACATTTAGGTGTCGATTTAACGGCTCCACCATTGCCATTATATCCAATGTAAGCATGGTAGGAATAATAATACAACGTTTCGTCAGCTCGTCCGTCAGAACTCCAAATCCATTCTTTGTTTACTTTATAGAAACCGTCTTTGTATTCGGCAACCGACATCAATGGATGACCGTCGCGTGCATTTTTCGCCATAGTGGCAGCGGTCGGATAATCCTGTTTGTTGATAGCCGCTCTTGCATAAGTGGCATACGCCATACTGATGCTTGGGAGATAATTCTCCGTTTTTGTTATACCACTTTCCTTATACAAGCGAATAGCTTCATTCAAATCTGTGTAAATTTGCGTATAAGTTTCTGCCAAAGTAGATAAAGGCATGTCTGCTGCAATAGGAGCTGTAGGAACCGGATCTGTGCGTAGCACCAAGCCATTCGATGCGCCATTATCGGAATCTTGCCAACGGTAGCAATACAGTTGTGCTAACTGAGTAAAAGCGTAGGCTCTAAAAGAAAGAGCTTGTGCTTTAATAAATTGTTTTTCTGCTTCAGGGCCTTCTACCGCATCAATATTAGCAAGAATATCATTTGCATCACCCACTAAACGATAGTAGTAATACCACGGATAATAATCGTAAACACTTGTATTATTCATGTGATAAGTCGGAATAATCAACGGTGCCCAACCCGGCAGATTGACCATAAAGTCATTGCCCGGATAGTTGCCGTAGTACATTTTGATAGTACCTTCGCCATTCATCCCTTGAGTAGATAAATATTGGCGATTCATGGTCTTACAAATGCCATTGATAGCCATTGCTGCATTTTTTGTATTTTCAAATGTAGTAGACTTGGCAGCTTCATCTGTTGGTATCGTATCCAAATAATCTTCGGCACATCCGGCAAAGGATGCCAACATGATCCCAACGATTAAAATATTAATTATCTTTTTCATATTAAATGTATTTTTAGAATTGAACATTAAGACCTAACGAAAGCACACGCGGTGTAGTCAGATAATTGTACTGAAGTCCGCTGAAACTTTGTTGTGGATTAACCCCTTTATATTTTGTTGAAATAAACAGGTTTTCCGCAGTTAAATTAATTCGAGCCGACGTGATGTCTAATTTGTCAGTTATCTTCTTAGGTACTGTATAAACTAAATTAACCACTTTCAGCGTCAAATAAGAACCATCTTTCAAGAATCGAGTAGAAGTAGCATTATTATCTGCACTGCGGTAGTAATTCACTTCTGGAATACCGTTCGGGTCAATGCGGTTAGGTGAAGTTTCCGTCATTCCTGCGGGAACGCCATTCCATGATTTCAACAAATCGGCATGCAAAGCACGTGGATTTGCCGTTACCGACATATAACTTTGATAGGTGTAATCCAAAATTTTATTTCCTAACGCGTAGGTAAATTGAGCATTCAACGAAAAGTCTTTATACCTGAAAGATGTGTTGAAAGCACCTGAAACATCGGGAATCGCAGATCCTGAATAGTCACGTTTAGCATAAGTTGTTTTATAGGTATAGTCCACACCATTGATGTTTACCGTATTCGGAAGACCGATAGCGTCGACAGGGATAACCGTTCTTTTTTCAGTGGCAGGTGCCGGAGCTCCGCTTGGATCTTTAACGTAGTATTTCTCTGTATCTATTTTATACAATGACCGCCCGCTCATTTGGTCTACTCCTGCAAATTGATAGAGCCAGAAATCATAGATGCCATGACCTTCCAAATATTTTTTAGAGCCATCAATAATACCATCTTTTCTGTTTTGTTCCGGCAAAGTTTCAATGTTATTTTTATATGCCGTAGCGTCCAAACCTACATTCCATTGGAAATCTCTGTTTTTGAATACTTCTACATTGACACCAAACTCAACCCCTTTATTGGAATTAGCGCCCAAATTTTGAGTGATAGTAGCTTCAGCAGCACTGGAAGTTGTAGAACCTGCAGATAAAGGCAGAAATACGTCAAACAATGTGCCGTGCGACCGTTTGTCAAAATATTCCACATTGAAATCAACTCGGTCAAATAAGCGACCTTCTAATGAAACGTCAAAGGATGAAGTGGATTCCCACATGAGGTCTAACGCTTCCAATTGAGATTTATACAATGCCGCTTGTCCGGCGTTTGTTGTAACTGCATAAAGTGCCATCCATGGGAAGTAGCTCTCTGTATAGTCGTTGCCGACCTCTCCATAGCCTGTTCTAAATTTCAAGAAGGTAATTTTATCTTTTATTCCTTGCATGAAATTTTCTGAGGAAACAACCCAACTGCCTGATAGGGAATAGAAATTACCCCAACGTTTATCTTTATAAAACCGAGAACTTCCATCTCGACGGAAAGAAGCGTCCACGTAATATTTGGCACTATAATTGTATTTTGCACTACCCAAATAAGATTCATAGCGTTTATTCATTTCGTAACCGGTAAGCGAAGTAATGCTCGAGAAGTTAATCAAATCAGCTTGTCCGGCAAATGTTTCTTCCGCTTTTCTGCCATAAGAATACCAGTAGGTGTTAGCGGTATTTTCATGTCCGGCAAAAAGGTTGATCTCATGTTTTTCTTTCAACACTTTGTCGTAGTACAACAACTCCTGTGCCGTATAATCTTTATAACGATAATCCGTAAAACCTGCACGACCATTATTCCCTTTCCCATCACCGATGATTGCATTTTCATAGACATCGTTTTCACTTACCCTTACGTTCAAATTTCCGCCCACTTTGAAAGTAAAGTCGTTTAAGAATTTAATTTGTGCATATAGATTCCCTTCCAAGGTTTGACGAGTCGTTTGATCCTTGTTCAATCCGATTTCTTGAATCAAGTGACGGTCGAGATATTGTTTACGACCGTTAAGGGAGCCATTGTCATAGATTTTATTTCCGGTTGTTGCATCCAGCACGTATGCACCGGTGGTCATATCATGCAAATGGACAGGATAGATCGGCGCAATATTACGTGCAAACATAAACGCATTGGTATAGCTTGCATCCGCTTTTCCGTTAGTGTTATCCGTCAATTGGTAAGAGCCTCTCAATGTTGCTCCGGTTTCCAACCATTTATTCGGATTGAATTTCATTTTTCCCAAAGCGGTATAACGATTAAATCCGGAATTAGTGATGTAACCTTTTTCATCCAAATAGCCAACAGATAAATACGATGAGGTTTTGTCGGTTTTACCATTCATAGAAACGGAATATTCCTGACGTTGTCCATTGCGTATTACCGGTTTGAACCAATCCAAATCATCTCTAAACCCTTCTCTAATTTCGGCTCCTGCCACCAATTTGCCATTAGCATCAAAAAGTTGAGTGTTTGGTTGATTGTAAATATTATAGCCCAAGACGTTAGATATCAAAGTGTTAGAGGCTTCTGCTCCGGCAAGTTCCGGAGTAGGAAATTTAGATGGATTGGCGGATGTTTGCAGCTGATTGCGATAGCCCAGCCACATGGTTTCCATAAAATCATTGGCTCCCATACGTTCGTATTCAGGGATTCCTCTTTCAAAATAGCCTTGATTCATCGTTACGCTAACAGTCGGTTTGCTTGCTTGACCGGCTTTGGTCGTAACCATGATTACCCCGTTAGAAGCACGATTCCCATAAAGAGCCGCTGATGCCGCATCTTTCAAAACGGAAATAGACGCAATGTCTTGCGGGTTGATGTCGGAAACATTTCCGCTAAAAGGCACTCCGTCAATGACCCACATCGGAGCATTGCTACCATTGATAGTGGTAAATCCGCGGATCCGAATGTCCGGATCTGACCCCGGAGCTCCGTACACATTGCTTACAGTAATCCCTTGGATTCCTTCCAATACGTTGCTGATACTACTAAGCGGACGTTGTTCAATTTTTTCTGCCGATATGGCAGAAACCGCTCCCGTCAAGGCCCTCTTTTTTACCTGACCGTAAGCTACTGTTACCAACACTTCTTCCAAAGCGTTGTCTGCAGGATGCAGTGTCACTGTCACATTGGACGCCACCGCTACTTCCAAGTCTTGCATACCTAAGTACTTGACGAGTAAGGTGGTTGCAGAACTTGGCACACTCAAGTTGAAACGACCGTCCAAATCGGTACTCGTTCCCACTGAGGCATTGCCTTTCACTGAGATGGAGGCGCCAATAACCGGCTCTCCGCCATCATCTACTACTTTCCCTTGCACCTGTTTGTTCTGCGCAAATGCAGCCCCAACACTAACGGAAAAGCAAATCAACATTAAAATTAACTTCTTCA
>BNTP01000089.1 GCA_025996695.1 Bacteroidia bacterium
TAAATAATACAAATGGAAGTAATAAATGCCTTAGGAAGACGTAAAGCAGCCGTTGCGCGCGTTTACGTGAAAGAAGGATCCGGTAAAATCGTGATCAATAAGCGTGAGCTTGAAGCCTATTTTCCTTCTTCAATTTTGCAATATGTTGTGAAACAACCTTTAAATAAATTAGGTGTTGCCGAACAATACGACATCGTTATCAACTTGCAAGGAGGAGGCTACAAAGGTACAACTTTTTTTTCAATTATGAATTATGAATTATGAATTATTTTTCATTTTTTTTTCAGAAACGGTATTACGCCGTGTGCGCAGTTGTTTGCATGCGGTCACAATTTTTTGTTTTTCGGCATCTAGATCGACGGCTAATTGAGCACCGGTTTTTACCTCTGCTTGCAGAATTAATTCGGCCAACTCGTCTTCCAAATATTTCTGAATCGCACGTTTCAGCGGACGTGCGCCATATTGCGCGTCATAACTCTTAGATGCGATGAATGCTTTGGCTGCATCGGAAATCTGCAGTGAATAGCCCAAATCGGCAATCCGTTTGTAAAAATGTTGCAGCTCAATGTCGATTATTTTTTCGATTGATTCTTTTTTCAACGCATCAAACGTGATAATATCATCAATGCGGTTCAAAAATTCGGGCGTAAACGTCTTATTCAGAGCCTTTTTGATGATGCTATTTGCCGCATCTTTATCTTGAACCTCCGCATTTTTTGTGCCGGAGGTAAAGCCGATGCCATTGCCAAATTCTTTTACCTGACGCGAGCCAACATTGGAAGTCATGATAATAATCGTGTTTTTGAAGTCGATTTGACGTCCCAAACTGTCGGTCAAACGTCCGTCGTCCATCACTTGCAGCAACAAATTGAACACGTCGGGATGCGCCTTTTCAATTTCGTCCAGCAAAATAACCGAGTACGGTTTGCGACGCACTTTTTCGGTCAATTGTCCGCCTTCATCGTAGCCGATATAGCCCGGAGCCGCCCCAATCAAGCGCGACACGGACATTTTTTCCATGTATTCCGACATATCAATCCGAATCAACGAATCTTCCGAGCCAAAGAGGTATTCTGCCAATTTTTTCGCCAAATACGTCTTTCCTACACCCGTAGGGCCTAAAAACAGGAATGTGCCGATCGGTTTGCCGGCGGCATTCAATCCCACACGATTGCGCTGAATGGCTTTCACAATTTGTTGAACAGCATTATCCTGTCCAACGACCTTGCCTTGCAACTCGCCGTTCATGTCGAGCAAACGTTTATTTTCAGATTTTGCGATGCGCGTGACCGGAACACCTGACATCAAAGCAACGACTTCTGCCACTTTGTCAGCATCCACAATTTGCTTGTTTTCTACCAATTCTTCTGTCCATTTGGCTTTCAACGTTTCCAATTCAAGCGTCAAATCGCGTTCTGTATCTCTGTAGCCGGCAGCTATCTCAAAATTTTGCTCGTGAACCGCTTCCAACTTCAGCCGAGTAATCTCTGCAATGCGCTCTTCCAACGCCTCAATACTTTGTGGCACAACAATATTCGCAATATTGGTGCGCGCACCTGCTTCGTCCATCGCGTCGATGGCTTTGTCCGGAAAATAGCGATCAGAGATGTAACGGTCTGCCAATTTGACACACATATCCAACGCCTCGTCCGTGTAAACCACATTGTGGTGATGCTCGTATTGCGCTTTGATATTACTCAAAATTCGACGCGTTTCTTCTGCTGTGGTCGGTTCGACAATGATTTTTTGAAAACGGCGTTCCAAAGCGGCATCTTTTTCGATGCTTTTGCGATACTCGTCCAATGTGGTGGCACCGACCACCTGAACTTCGCCGCGTGCTAATGCCGGTTTGAGAATATTGGCGGCATCCATCGTGCCACTCGCGCTTCCTGCACCCACCATCGTGTGAATTTCGTCCATAAAAAGGATGACATTCGGGTTGCGCGACAACTCTATCATAATCGCTTTCATGCGTTCCTCAAACTGCCCGCGATATTTTGTACCTGCCACAATGGCAGTCATATCCAAACTAACAATGCGTTTGTCAAACAAGACGCGCGAAACTTTGCGTTCCACGATGCGCATCGCCAGACCTTCCACAATCGCGGATTTCCCTACGCCCGCCTCGCCAATCAGTACCGGATTATTTTTCTTGCGGCGACTAAGGATTTGCGACAGACGTTCAATCTCGTTTTCGCGACCGACAACAGGGTCTAAACGCCCCTCTGCCGCGTCCCGTGTCAAATCCGTGCCAAACATATCAATTACCGGAGTGTCCGAAACTTTAGCCGATTGCGCATTTTTGACAGCTTCTTTTTTGTTATTGGCGTTATTGGCATTGTTAATTCCTTCGTCTTCTGCGTCGGCATTTTCATTGCCGGAAGTGGTAATGCGGGCTTTGGGAGCCTCGCCATGCGCACTGGCAATAGCGTCATAAACTCGCTGATAATCAATGTTTTGCGATTCCAAAACACGATAAGCCAATGAGTCGCGATTACGCAACATCGCTAACAGCAAATGTTCTGCATCCATTTCTGAACAGTTCATGTTCACCGACTCCAATACGCTCACACGCAAAAGGTTATCTACACCTTTGTCTAAACTCAATTGATTTTCAGGCACGAAGTTTCCTTCCTGATACATCGCGCTGTCCAACGTTTGCTTCAGAGCATTGGAATCCACGCCCAATTGCTTGATTAGCAGCGATGCGGAATTTTGTTCATCCCGCAAAATACCCAGCAGAATATGCTCTATGCACACCTGTGAGTTATGTAAACGTCCGGCTTCTTCTTTGCCAAACATTAAAATGTCTTTTACTTTGTTTGAAATTTTTTTCTTCATTTTTTTTAACCTCGTGGTTGTTTTACAATGCAAGGGAGCAAATAATGTGCCAACTATGCGCGTATCCGAGTGCAAAATTACACATTTATATTCAATTATCATCACTTTAATTCAAAAATTTTTTTTCAGTGAAAAGGAGGCAAATGCAGGTCAATAATAGTAATAAATGCATAAATCGCTCTGTCATAGCGACATAGATATTCAAATCTGATTGCCGATAACCTAATGATAACTTAATGATAACATAACGATAACACAAAAATAACATAACGCTAACGCAATGATAACTTAAAAAATTTGGTGACGTCAAAAAATCAGCGTAGTTTTGCATCAAAAATGGGATTATAAACCAAATGATATAAAATATGTATACAAACAGGTTAAAAATCAGAATCTTACTTCTTTTTTTAGTTGTAAGTTATTTGAAAAGTTCGGCTGCTGAGGAGTGGCAGATGCGTGCGCTGAGTGACGAATTGCTGAATCCGGCACAAATAGCGATAACTAATCAGCGAGAAACGGGTCTTTCTGTTTTTAATCGCTTTCAGATGAGCGAGTTAAATACAGGTTGTGTGTATTTGAAATATCCCAATCATTGGCTGGATGTGGGTGCCAAAGTGTCTGCATTTGGTTATGAAGACTACCAATTGCTGTCAGGACAAGTAAGTTTTGCCAAAAAAGTGTTTGCCAACTTGGCTTTGGGCGTCCATATAGCGGTTGTGAATGAAAATTCGATTCTTGAGGAAGCGTCTAAAACCTATTTTGCATCCGGATTGGGCGCGTATTGGTATTGGAATGAGCGGTTTGATTGGGCGTTTTTAGTTGAAAATGCGCTTGGTAATGTTCCTGACGAGCCGGTTAAGTGGTTCGTTGGTTGCAAATATCGACCGATAGAGTTTGCTGCTGTTGTTCTGGAAGGCAGCTATAATCAAACATCGCATTTTAATTTGACGATTGGATTGGAATATGAAATTTTGGGACAATTTAGTTTGCGTTCGGGGATGATGACTGCTACAGGCACTCCAAATTTTGGCGTGGGTTACCGTTGGAAGCAGTGGCAAGTCGATATTGGGTTTGCCTTGCATCCGGAATTGGGCACGAGTAGCCTGATTGGCATCCGCAGGAAGTTCTAAATTTTGGCAGATTCAATATTTTATCGTACTTTTGTCGATATTTTATAATGCGCATGGAACAGAATGTTTTACGTACCGAAAATTTGGTCAAAAAATACGGAAGCCGCACGGTGGTGAATCACGTGTCGATTGACGTGAAGCAAGGCGAAATCGTGGGTTTGTTGGGTCCAAACGGTGCCGGCAAGACGACGACTTTTTACATGACAGTGGGTTTGGTGACGCCGGACGAAGGAAAAATTTTTCTTGACGACCTCGAAGTGACAAAATATCCCGTTTATAAACGGGCGCAAAATGGCATTGGCTATCTTCCTCAAGAAGCGTCGGTATTCCGAAAAATGTCGGTAGAGGACAATATCCGATCAGTATTGGAAATGACCCCGCTGTCGAAAGACGAACAAAAAGAGAAATTGGAATCGCTGATTAGCGAATTTGGTTTGGGAAAAGTGCGTAAAAACTTAGGCGACCAACTGTCAGGCGGCGAACGTCGCCGTGTCGAAATCGCGCGTTGCCTCGTCATCAGTCCCAAATTTATCATGCTCGACGAACCATTTGCGGGAGTCGACCCGATTGCAGTGCAAGATATTCAACAAATTGTAGGCAAACTCAAACACAAAAATATCGGCATTCTGATTACCGACCACAACGTGCACGAAACACTCAGCATCACCGACCGCGCCTACCTTCTATTTGAAGGGAAAGTCCTCTTTCAAGGCAATGCAGAAGAGCTTGCTGCTAATCCAATTGTGCGCGAAAAATATCTTGGGAAAGATTTTGAATTACGAAAAAAGACGCTGTAAACGGGTGCACGACAAATTTCCCTTTTTGTTACGACAGAGAATTGTATGAGAAGAGTAAAATCATTTTCACAGTCCCGCAGGGACGGGATGTGCATAACCGTAGGTGGGTGTAGCCGAAGCCCCGAGCGAAGTCGAAGGAGGCAGCGCAACCTACGGTTATGCACATTCTGTCTGCGGGACTACGCTCAGGGTGAGTTTGCAGGACTTGCAAAATATAGCACCATATAAGCCAACCGGACTGCGCCGTCCACATAACCGTCAGCTTAAAAAGAAAGTGATAGTTGTTACAAGGTAACGGTTACTACCATGAAACAACTACTCCTTTCTTTTTTAGATTGACGGCTATGCTCGTCGGGAGACCCCTATCAGGTTTAGGCACGTAGGGTCACTAACAAGACGTGAACCGTGATTTTAGGCCGCATTCGTACAGTCAGGCGATGCGGATTATAACTTTACAAATACGCAACGCAGATGCCACGATGGGTCGCCGTATTGTCAGGGTATGGATATTTGCCATCGTTGGACGAGTTTACCCTCAACAATTGATCGGAAGGACGCGAGCTCGAAAGCTCCCACACCCATGTGTGGACGCCGACAGCGGTGACGTAGTCAGGGCCCGAGTCGATCCAATACGCGTGGCCTGCGTGAGCTGCTCGCCATGCGTCAGGCGCATACTGGCTTATTATTTGCATCTCTGCTAGCGTGCTTAGATGCATCCCTGCGACTGTGCAGTAGAATTGATGTCCTAATAGCGGGTAGTTTTCATTCATACCGCGGCGGTAGCACATCCGGATATTGGGGATGATGTCGATGAATCCCAGCCCCCCATCGTGGTTTTGAAGCGTACAGCGCAGTCAGCGTCCGTCGGATTGATTAGACCAGAGCCACACCGATCATACGCTTTTCAGCGGCGGAGAGTGCCCCTGCTGTTGTTTCCGTCGCCCCCGGCACCGTAGCGGTCACCGTGACATTCCCCTCGCTGGTGAACGTTGGCGCAGTCGTTGTCGTAATCCCGCCGACCGTCGCCGTCGAGCTGACCGTAATCGTTCCGGTCGTCGCCAGGCGGTCGGCAGTTATAGCGTGCGTGGGTAGCGTAAGCGTATAAGATCTACCGTCGATTACCCTTCCCTTATCATCAACCTTCACGGATCCGACGTCAAAAATCCCTCCGGGACTTGGCGTATAAACAGCGCCGGCGGCGACCCAGTCGACCGGCCCATAGGAGCGCGCCGTACCCACATTTGCCAAGTTCGCATCCGCGATAGTCCCTGACAGTAAGCTCGTCGACACAGAATTAGGCATCCTCACCGTATGCGTGGTAGCAGACGTGATGCGACCTTTTGCATCCATCGCGAAGCCCGGAATAGAGAACGTCTCTCCCATCGCAGGGGTCAGTGCTGCCATTGCGTTTGTCCCATACGTGCCTGGCGTCACGTCGAAATTCGCCAGCGTCGTGGCAATTGTCCCCGTGCTCAAAGCGGTAGCCGGCGCCGTCACATCACCCGTAAGAGCAAGCGTCTGCGTTTTGACCACCTTAACGGCGAGAGAGTCAAGCACCGCCGTCACTGACGGAGCCATAGTCGTGCTCGCCGTGGTGAGATTGTTCTGCACCTGCGTCGGATGCACGTGATTGCCCGCGGCATAACCGGTCGCGGCTGATCCTATCGCTGCCGTGCCGGCGATTTGCGGTACCGCCGTTGCCAGATCATTTTTCGTCGCGCCCGTCGCGATACCGGCCAGTTTCGTGCTGTCGGCACCCGTTGCCAACTTCGTGGTCGTAGCCGCATTACCCGTCGTGTTCTGATTCAGCACAGGAATATCTGCCGCAACCAGCGCACGGAAGGTCGGTACACCGTCAGCCGCTGTTGGAGCTGCGAACACGAACTTCGCTGTTTGCGAAGGCAATGTCGGCACCGATCTGAACGTCTTCACGCCGTCCAGCGTCTGTGCTTTTGTCAACACAGAATCACGGAAATTCTGCAAGCTGGTGGGGGTTGCGCCCAGAGTCGTCGCATACACCTGTGCTTCCGTTGCCGGAACCGTTGCCCCAGGGCCGCCTGCACCGGTAATGGCAGCACTCTTTGAAGGTACCTGCGGTGCAGTTGTGAATGTAGTAGTCCCGCCAATAGTCGTAGTGCCACCGATAGTAGTAGTGCCGCTAATTGTGTTAGTACTACTAGCGCCGGTTGATATACCGGTAGTGAATGTCTTGACGCCGCCAAGTGTCTGTTTTTTTGTGTAAACAGAATCACGGAATCTCTTCAAAGTGTTCACTGCCGTGTTATATACCTGTGCTTCTGTGGCAAGGGCTTGTGTGCCGGTAGCAACAGTTATCGCATTGCTTTTCTCAGGCACCGTCGGTGAGACGGTAAACGAGGTCGCTGTGGCAGAGGTGAAATTGGCTGCGCCACTCACGGTCGTTGCTCCACTTAAGGTGGTTGTTCCACTTAGGGTATTTGTACCGGCAAGGGTGTTTGCACCATTCAGTGTGGTCGTTCCGGTGACTGTGACATTATTAGAAAACGTTTTGTTTCCGCCAAATGTCTGATTGCGATTATAAATCGAATCAATGTGGTCGATTAATGCTTTCGGTTTCGTGTTCAACACCGTATTATAGACCTGAGCTTCCGTCGCAAGGGCTGTTGTGCCGGTAGCTGCGGTAATTGCAGCGCTCTTGTCGGGTACAAGCGGAGATGTATCAAATGTTTTAGTGCCTTTAAGCGTCATCGCTCTGTTATAAACCGAGTCGCGGAAAGTGCGCAATGCCGTTGGATCGGCTGCCAAAGCTTGTGCCTGAGCAGTGAGGTAGACCTATGCTTCCGTCGCTACGGCTATTGCTGTTGTGGCGTTAGACGCGGTGATTGCCGTACTTTTTTGCGGAACAACCGGAGCGGAAGAGAAGGTTTTCACGCTGCCAAGGGTTTGTGCTCCTGACTCAGTCGTTGTTTTGAAAGCGTTCAAATTGGCCAACGTTAGACTGTCCGTTCCTCCGCCTGCCAGCTTGTTAGCTCTTTCTATTGGAGGCAGATCGGCGTAAACGATTTGACGGAAACTCGGGATACCGTTATTTGCCGTTGGCGCTGCAAAGAATGTTTTGGCAGCCGTTGAGGTTGGCAATTGCGGTACAGGCATCGTAACGGTTCCCGTAAAAGTCTTATCTCCGCCAAGGATCATGTTTGTTGTATAAACCGAGTCACGGAAAGCTTTCAAGCTGTTGGAAGCGCTGCCCATAACGGTCGCATACACTTGTGCTTCAGTGGCAATGGCTTGATCGCCGGTAAGTGCGGTAATTGCAGCGCTCTTATTCGGCACAAGCGGCGCATTAGTAAAGTTTTTTACGCCGGCAATGTTTTGTCCTTTTAAATAAAAAGAGTCACGGAAAGCATTCAGAGCAGGGTTATCTGCGTGGGCGACAGCATAAACCTGAGCTTCCGTTGCCACATACGTCGGGTCGTTACCGGCGGGCGTAGATTTAGGCGCAACAGTTACCATACCGGTAAAGGCAGGGTTATTTATATTGGCTTTCAAAGCAACCTGTGCTTCGGTGGCAAGCTGGGTGGTGTATGAAAGAACAGCAGCCGCGCTCTTAGCCTTTACGGTCGGATTAGCGGTTGGGAAGGAAGCGGTCGTGCCATTCGCGGTCAGGTTGCCGGTCAATATTGTTGCGCCGGTTACTGCCAAAATGCTACTTAGAGTCTGTCCATAAATTACAAATATCAGACAGTAAAAGTTTTAAGTGTCAAAAAAAACATTACCTTTGCGGTATGAAAATGCAATTATTCGCGCCGCTACGGCTGAAATTTGAGAATGCGAATTGGTCAAAGAACCCTGAACTAGGGCTGTTTGACACGATATTAGAGCTTCATCCTGAGTTGATCAAGCTAGTTGAGGCCGATGTAGTGAAAGGGTGTAAATTGAGCAAATTTGGTCGTCAAGATATGCCAAGTGTGGAACAGATTATGCGAGCTGCGATATATAAGC
>BNTP01000090.1 GCA_025996695.1 Bacteroidia bacterium
GCACATATCAGAACAAGAATAAACCCCATCAATCCGGGCACAAAATTGTAGGAACTGCGCATTCCCGGATTATACAACATCTGCGTTTGCGGAATAATCGCCCCGCCCCTTAAGGGAGAGGAAGCCTGCATCAATTCCTGTTGATAATCGCCAATGATGCTTGCGGCATACGAACTCGCGACAGTACCCTGATTGGGGTCGGTGGCATCCACCAAAAATTGCACCGCAGCATCTCCCCTCCCTTGAGGGGAGGGGTTGGGGGAGGGGCTATACAGACTCTCATTGAAACGATCACTAAAAATCACGGCAAAATTGATTTTGTCGGCTTTGAAAAGTGCCTCAGCCTCCTCCGCACTGTGCAACATATAAACGAGTTGAAACGACTCGCTCGCATCCAAACGTTGAATAATCTGCCGCGTAGAAACATCATTAGACGGATCATAAACTGCCAACTTCACATTTTTAACATCCGTGCTCACGGCAAATCCGATAATCAAAATTTGCGCAACCGGAATGCCAATAATAATTAGCATCGTTCGCACATCGCGAAAAATGTGATAAAATTCTTTTCTGACGAATGATAGAAATTGTTTCATTTGAAGTTGTTGCAATTTTGCTGTTTTATTCGTTGCAAAGGTATGTTTTTTTTCTTATCTTTGCAACTATGCGAAAAATCATTCACATCGACATGGATGCGTTCTACGCTTCTGTAGAACAGCGGGACAATCCTGAATTGCGCGGAAAGCCCATTGCGGTAGGCTATGGGGAGGCGCGGGGCGTGGTGGCTACTGCCAGTTACGAGGCGCGCAAATTTGGCGTTCACTCCGCGATGCCTTCTTTGACGGCCAAGCACAAATGTCCCGGTTTGATTTTTGTGCCGCCACGGTTTGAAGTCTATCAGGAAGTTTCTTCGCAAATTCGGGAAATTTTTCTGGAATATACGGATTTGGTGGAGCCGTTGTCTTTGGATGAAGCGTTTTTGGATGTGACGGTTAATCACAAAAACAATCCTTCTGCCAGCCTGATTGCTCAGGAAATACGGCACAAAATATTTACACAGACCGGCCTGACGGCTTCTGCCGGTGTGTCCGTCAATAAATTTCTGGCGAAAATTGCATCCGATTGGAAGAAACCCAACGGACTTTTCGTTATCACTCCACACGAGGTTGAAAAATTTGTAGAAACGCTGAAAATAGAAAAATTCTTTGGCGTTGGGAAAGTGACTGCGCAAAAGATGCACGAAAACCATATTTTTACCGGTGGCGATTTGAAACAACGGTCGGAAACGGAACTCGTCCGGTTGTTCGGAAAAGCCGGACACAGCCTGTATTTGAACGCTCGTGGAATTGACGAACGGGAAGTGGAACCCAACCGGATTACCAAATCTGTCAGCTCGGAAACGACTTTTTTGCAGGATAAAAACAACCGCATTTTATTGACAGCCGAGTTGTATCATTTAGCCAAAGAGGTGATGGAACGGATGAATGACGAAAATTTTTACGGAAAAACAATTACTATAAAAATCAAATATGCCGATTTCAAAAGCATCACGAAAAGCAAAACGTTGCCGCAAAAAATCACCACGTTCCAGCAATTTTGGCCGGTTGCGCGAGAAATGATGAAAGTGATTGATTTTTCCGGACAATTGGTCAGGCTAATTGGCATCGGTGTGAGTAATGCCGGTGAAGAGCCTGTAAAGAAATATACTCAATTAGAATTGAAGTTGTTTTAAGGGCAGAGAACAGGCACTTTTGCCCGCTCCTGCCCTGTGTTGTTTTTCCAAATCAGGTATTCATCCCGCCATCCACTTGAATCACCTGTCCCGTCACATAAGCCGACAGGTCTGATGCCAAATACAGGGCGGTGTTCGCCACATCTTCCGGAGTGCCGCCGCGACGCAATGGAATTTGTTTCGCCCACTCTGCACGAATTTCGTCCGTCAGCGCCTCGGTCATGGCCGTTTCGATGAAGCCCGGAGCAATCGCGTTGGCGCGAATACCGCGCGAACCGACTTCTTTAGCGATAGATTTTGCCAAACCAATCATGCCTGCTTTGGATGCGGAATAATTGGCTTGTCCGGCATTTCCGTGCACGCCAACTACCGAACTCATGTTGATGATAGAGCCTGCTTTTTGTTTCATCATCACCGGCACCAACGCGTGTGTGAAGTTGAATGCCGATTTCAGGTTGACACCGATGACCATGTCCCACTGTTTTTCGTCCATGCGCATCATCAATCCGTCGCGTGTGATGCCGGCGTTGTTGACTAAGACGTCTACACGTCCGAAATCTTTTACGATAGCGTCCACCACGGCGTGTGCATCGTCAAAATTAGCCGCGTTGGAGGCATAACCTTTCACTTTTACGCCCAATGCAGCGATTTCTTTTTCGGTGGCTACTCCGTTTGCGTCAATCGCCAAATCGGTGAATGCGATGTTGCAGCCTTCCTGCGCAAAACGAATGGCAATAGATTTGCCGATTCCGCGGGCTGCTCCTGTGATGATAGCCGTTTTTCCTTCTAATAATTTCATTTTTATTGAATTTTAGGGTTTATTTCTATTAAAATAGCATGCAAATTTACAACTTTTTTTGATTCTTACAAAAAATAGCTATAAATGGCTAAATCTTTTTTTGAGGTGCTATATTTTGCAAACGGAGCCTTGTCCCGCAGGGACAGCATTATCATAATCTCGCCCTTGCAGGGCTTAGGCGAGTGATGATGCCTTTCCTTTCCGTAGGTTGCGCTTCGCTTCACCTACGGTTATGCACATATCGTCCCTGCGGGACTGTGCTCCTGCTTCGAAAAAGGGAAATTTGTCGTGCACCCGTCTGCCGGGCGGAGCATTGCTGATTAAATAATTATTTGTAACTTTGCGGTGTTATTTCAAATTTCAATTATGAACAGACAGTTTTTCTCAATTATTACTCTAACTGCGATACTTTTTTAATGTCTTCTTTTTCATGATAATGTGTTTTTTTGTTGCTCTCCGATTTCTCAAAAGAGCAGATTTTTAATAAGAGAAATATCGCTGCAAAGATAAATAAAATTTTACAAATTTATAAAAGAATGCGATAATGTCTTGAAATGTGTTGGAAATGTCAATTTATTTTCATAACTTTGCCCCCTATTAAACTTAATTTTATGGAAACAAAAAGTATTAAAGGAACAAAAACAGAAAAAAATCTGTTGAAATCATTTGCCGGCGAAAGCCAAGCACGCATGCGTTATACATTTTTTGCAAGTAAAGCGAAAAAAGAAGGTTACGAACAAATTGCAGCAATTTTTCAGGAAACTGCTGACCAAGAAAAAGAACACGCAGAGCGTTTTTTCAAATTTTTGGAAGGCGGAGAAGTCGAAATCACCGCTTCTTTTCCGGCAGGAGTCATCGGCACGACTGCTGAAAATCTGTTAGAAGCAGCCAACGGCGAATTGGAAGAGTGGGATATTCTTTACAAAGAGTTTGAACAAGTGGCTCGTGAAGAAGGTTTTACAGAAATTGCTGTCGCTTTCAAAATGATTGCCACAGTTGAAAAACAGCACGAAGCACGCTATCGCAAATTTTTGGCGAACTTGAAAGACGGTAAAGTCTTCAAAAAGGACGAAGAAATCGAATGGCAATGCCGCAACTGTGGCTATGTGCACACGGGCAAAGAAGCTCCCGGAACCTGTCCTGCTTGTCTTCACCCTCAGGCATATTATGAAGAACGAAAAACGAATTATTAAAAGTCCCGCAGGGACGACGTATGCATAAAAAGGGACGACATTATCCATTTGTATGGGATTTTTTGTAATTATTTTTCTTGTACATACGGCAATAAATGCCTATCTATTTTATCGCGGGTGGGGAGTTGTAAAAACGATTCCCAAACCTGCGAAAATAGTTTATTGTGTCGTGTTTGCGATACTGTATTTGGCGTTTTTGACGGCAATGATGGGCAGAAATGTCCTGCCTCTTGGCATGCAGAAAATCCTGTACCCCATCGGAACGGTTTGGATGGGCTTCATGCTGTATCTGACAGTCTATTTTTTGATTACGGACATAGGATATGTGGTAAAGCACCTCCCACCCTCTACCGTGTACCGTCGCGTTCAGCTCATCACCGGCTATGTGCTTGTTTCAATCCTGCTTGTGTACGGAAATTATCAATTCAATCATCCAAAAATTGTTGAACACGCGATTGCCATTCACAGAGAAGGTGCAAAAAAGCAGACGCTAAAAATAGTGGCTGTGAGCGACTTTCATTTGGGCGTTCAAATTGACAAAAAGCAGCTGCACAAGTACGTGCAACTAATTAATGCGCAACAGCCGGATGTGATTTTGATTGCCGGCGACCTCATCGACAACAACATCCTGCCGTTAAATCTCGAAAAAATGGAAGAGGAAATCAATCGCTTACAAGCTCCTCTTGGCATCTATTTTTGTCTTGGAAATCATGAATATCTGAGCGGAATTGAGGGCAGCAAAGCTTTTTTGAGAAAAACAAATTTGACGGTGCTGGTTGATAGCGTCGCTACGATTGCCGACGATGTGCAAATTATTGGTCGCGATGATAAACAGGGCAATCCTAATCGACTGTCGCTCAAAGAGGTAAAAGGTATAGGGTGTAAGGTAGAAGGCGTTTGCGACCCTTCATCATCAACCCTTATTACGATTTTACTTGACCACGAGCCTTATAATTTGGAAGAAGCCGAAGCTGCCGGCATTGATTTACAATTTTCGGGACACACGCATCACGGACAAGTTTTTCCTTTTAATAAATTGGTTGAACACCTGTTTGAAGTCGGCTATGGCTATAAACAAAAAGGCAACACCGGCGTTTATGTAACATCCGGCTTAGGCTTGTGGGGGCCTCCTTTCCGCATTGGCACGCAGTCAGAAATTGTGGTGGTGAAGTTGGTTATTAATTGAATTAAATGCGTATCTTTGTGGCATGGAAAATCACGGATTCATCAGAGTAGCGGCGGCGATTCCCGAAGTAAAGGTTGCTGATTGTGCATTTAATACGGCGCAAATCAAGAATTTGATTGCAAAAGCCTATTCAAATGGCGTTCAAGCCGTATGTTTTCCCGAATTATCGTTGACCGCCTATACGTGTGCGGACTTGTTTTTGCAGAAACAGCTGACACAAAATGCCGAGCAATCGCTGGTGCAATTACTTCAAGACACAAAAGAGATGCCTGTCTGTTTTATTGTGGGCGCACCTGTTGAGCATAATTTTAAGCTCTATAATTGTGCCGTAGTATGCTTGCAAGGGCAGATATTGGGAATCGTACCGAAAGTTTTTCTACCTAATTATGCGGAATTTTATGAAAAACGCTGGTTTGAAGCCTACTCGCTAAAAACACCGGTGACAGAAATCAAATATGCCAATCAGCAAACGCCTTTTGGCACCAATATCCTGTTTGAAGCAGCAGACCAACTGACCTTTGCCGTCGAAATTTGCGAAGACGTTTGGTCGGTCGTTCCCCCCAGCTCCTACCACGCGATGGCTGGTGCAAACGTGATTTTCAACCTCTCGGCAAGCGATGAATTGATTGGCAAACAGCAGTATGTGAAATCGCTTTTGTCGCAACAATCAGCCCGCTGTCAAGCCGCCTACGTCTATGCCGCCGCCGGCTTTGGCGAATCCACCACCGATTTAGTCTACGCAGGCAACGCCTACGTCTACGAAAATGGCAAACTTTTGGCAGCAGCTCAACGCTTCCAATACACAGAGCAACTGATTTTCAGCGAAATAGACACCGAATTGTTAACAGCAGAACGCAAAAAAAACACCACGTTCATTGCCCATCCCGTCCCGGAAAATTATCACATCGTTTCCGCCACAACTGCCGTCATGTCGACCGAGCGAAGCGAGTGGAGACACCCCAAGCAACCAATCGCAATTTCCCGCACCATCAATCCGACCCCGTTCGTCCCCTCAACGGCGCAATACAACGAAAGTTGCGACGAAATTTTTTCAATTCAGGTGGCAGGATTGGCCAAACGATTGGTACACACACACGTCAAAACCCTCATCATCGGTGTGTCGGGTGGTTTGGATTCCACGTTGGCGTTATTGGTCTGTGCAAAAGCGGTTGACAAACTCGGATTACCGCGACAAACTATTTGTGGCGTGACAATGCCGGGGTTTGGCACCACCGACCGCACGCGTACCAACGCGCTGCAACTGATGAAATCGCTGGGCATCCAAATCAAAGAAATCAACATCGTGCCTGCTTGTGAACAGCATTTCAAGGACATTGGCCACGACCCCAAAATTCACGACATCACGTTTGAAAATACTCAAGCCCGCGAACGGACGCAAATTCTGATGGATTTGTCCAATCAAATGAACGGTATGGTTGTCGGCACCGGCGAT
Organism: Bacteroidia bacterium; assembly: GCA_025996695.1. Classification (GTDB taxonomy): domain Bacteria; phylum Bacteroidota; class Bacteroidia; order Bacteroidales; family Azobacteroidaceae; genus Azobacteroides. Next base: position 6,364 of record BNTP01000090.1, read on the forward strand.
TTGTCGGAGTTGGCGCTTGGCTGGGCAACCTACAACGGCGACCATATATCGATGTACGCCGTGAACTCCGGCATCCCCAAAACGCTCGTGCGGCATTTGGTGCGCTGGGCAGCAGAAACGCAGTTGGACGATGCCGGTAAGGCAAATTTGCTCGACATTGTGGATACTCCGGTCAGTCCCGAATTGCTGCCAACCAATGCCGACGGAGGCATGACACAATTCACAGAAGACGTAGTGGGGCCATACGAATTGCACGATTTCTTCCTCTTCTACACCCTGCGCTATGGTTTTACACCTGAAAAAATCTTTTTCTTGGCGCAACAAGCTTTCAAAAATAACTTTGATGATGCAGTCATCAAAAAGTGGATGCAAGTATTCTACAAGCGGTTTTTCAGTCAGCAATTCAAACGCAGTTGCCTGCCGGATGGGCCGAAAGTCGGCTCTGTAAATCTTTCGCCACGTGGTGATTGGCGTATGCCGAGCGATGCGAGTGCAGCAGGCTGGCTTGGCTGATTTATCCACCGTGGGCTGACGCGCCACGGCTACAAAGATTTCAGCCCTTTGGGCTTCCACCTTTCATCGTTCACCTATCACCTTCTCGATGCTCGGGATTTTTTGCTGATCCCCGAACTTACTCTTTCCCGCCCTAACCACCAACTTTGAAAATCCCCCTCAACCCCGAATTTCCCCCCCCCATTTTTACCCAAAAACGAGGATTCCTGTTAAGAATCCTCGTTTTTTTATTTTGTCGAAATGAAGCTGATTTCAATTCGAGAACAAAAGTACAGCCTCTACTCCGACCAAACAAGTATTTAACAAAGTTTGACAGAAAAAACTCTTAATTTATGTGAAAAAAAAGTGGGTTTTTTCACCCGAAAAATGGGTGATTTTTGGGTGCGAAAGTGGGTGCCGTAGCGGGTTTTTGCGCCGTAACTCCTTGATACTCAATATAAACCCGACTCTTAACAGGAATCCGCGTTTTTGGGGAAAAATTGACCCGAAAGTTTCGCGAACCATTAACAAAGTGATAGCGAAGCTTTCACATAAAACAACAATTAAAGTATCCCGCTACGGGGTTTAGGCAGCGAATGAAGGTTTCATTCTCTCTCTCTCTGACCTCTTGTTTAGGCCTTGTGGCGGGAACTTTTTTTAGAGTATAGATATTAGAGTTTAGAGTTTAGAGTATAGATATTAGGGAACACGCGTAAATAACATATACATTTTAATAACTTAACTTGTTTATTATTATATGCTTACAAATTAAAACGTAAAGATTATTTACGCGCGTTCCCTTAGAGTTGAAAATTTGGCAGGGGGACAAAAAAATGGGTGAAAAAAATAGCGTCCACGCGGAAAAAGACCGTACAGTCATTACTCCACCCCGTATGGGGTGGCATATTGATAACCCCGTACAAGCGCAGCGCAGTGCAGGGTAGTGCAGGGTAATTCGTGAATTCGTAATAGAGTAATTCGTGAATTCGTAGTTAAGAACAGGAAGCGCAAAAAATAGATATAGTAATATAAATTTTTAATTAAGTAATGAGAATGAAAACGAAAAAGAAAGAAAAAGCGCAGAGGAGAAGGATACTTTTCATCTCTGCAGCAGTGCTGTTGAGCGCCGGTCTGTGGACATTAGGCACAGCACAAGTGAAAATTGGTGGCGATCCGACGACACCGGTGACAACGGGAGCCGTCCTGGAATTGGACGGCGCCTCCGGCGGGTTACTCCTGCCACGCGTAGCGGTCTTGCCGCCTGCCGCATCGGCCTCAGAAGGAACGATGTACTATCAGATTAGTGATGCTAAGGTTTACATCCTCCTCATTGACGGAGGAGTCAAACGTTGGGAACCGGTTGGCAGCGGCACCGGCGGCGGCACCGGCACGAGCGACATCGCCGCAAAAGCGAAGAAACTGGCTTTTGGCATGGACAGTGCCAAACTGGCGGGAATAGCCGCCGGCGCCAATTTCGTCCTTGTCGAAAACATTTTGACATCGTCCGCAACGATGAACGCCTTGTCGGCGGCTCAAGGTAGAGCACTTCTTGACTCTATCAGAAATAGAAGCAGTCAAGGGTCAACCACCTTGAACGCATTCCGTGATTCGGTTTACACAAAAGCACAGACACTGGCAGGCAACAAAACGCTCAGTGGCAACACAGCCGTTGGCGGCACCTTAGGTGTGACGGGCGCCACAACCTTGACCGGCAACCTGACCGCGAATGGCACGACGGCTTCTTTCCCGAATGCCACAACCGTTACTTTCCCGAACGCCAATCCAACGGTAAAGGCGAAAAGCGCGGCAGCTGTTCTTGGAAACA
>BNTP01000091.1 GCA_025996695.1 Bacteroidia bacterium
AACGCGCCCCCCCCAGGGAGGGAACGGGCGCGGGGGGGAGGGAAAAAAACCCCCAAACCCCCACCAAGAACCATTTTTCCTGTTTTGGTTTGTTGTTTTTTTTTGTAAAATTGGGGTTAAAGCGGGAAACCGCGGGACCAAAGAATGCCCTTCCCCACCCTTGGGGGGGCAAAAAAATTTCCCCCCCCCCCCCCCCCCCCCCATGTAAGTTACTGATAATGAGGGAGTTATGAGCGATATTTTTTTGTTGCTTACCATTTGTCGTATTCTAATTGATTCGCGAAAGTCGCACATTAATTTGCAAAGGTACAAACTATTTTCATATAATCACACATTATTTATCAATTTTCCGGGCAATCGCATCAAATTTTAAGGAATTTTCTTTTTAGCCGCAACCATACGTCCAGTGTGCCTTTGCTAATTGTGAAATACGGTGTTTGGGTGGCACCAAATTGTTGAAAAAAATGCGCGATTCCGGGAATCATCGAACCACAAAAATCGAAAGTTTTCGCTTGTCCGGACACATCCTGAATCACTTGCCAAAGCACGGCAGTCTGTGCACCGGAATTTCTAAACTGAGTATCAACTCCCGCCGCAATATAATAAGCACGCTCGGATTGCCAGGCACAGAAAACCGCTGCGTGCAATTTATTTCCGGCATCGTATGCACCCCAAATGGCACCTTGCTCGCGTTTTAACGCTTGCTCAATGACGGTTTTTAATACCGATAGCGCAGGAGCTTTCTTTTTTTGTCGCGCATACACCATCGCATTCAGTTGTAAAAAGGCGTCTACCGGCACGTTTTTTTGAATGGTGATATTGAATTTTTTATGTGCTTTTTGAATGTTGCGTCGAATATTTTCGCTCAAATTTTTCCACATAAATTCGTGGGATGTCATCAATGGCATGATATAATTGTAGCGCGTCGTTTGTTTGTAGCCCTCCCAATAAAAAGGTTGCCAATCGGTGAAAGAGGAGAGAAAATTGACAAAAAAACTTTTTGTTGGCGGTAGTTGGCGGACAAAATAAGCCGTAATCGCTTGTTTTGGGCACGCTTCACACCAAATTCCCATGCTTTGCGTAAAAGGCGGCATCGAAATAACGCCCTTACAAGGGGTGTAGACAGGCATCGCGGCGAGTATCGCCCCTTTATCGTTTTCATAAAGCAGCACATCCCAAAATGGAGCGCCGCACACGCAATTCAGCCACCAATCCTGCAAATAAAGCGGAATTGACGGCTCATCCTGGCATAAACGCATGTATTTTTCTTTATCGGTAAGTTTCATAATTCAAAATTATTGCGTACCTTTGGGGCAAAATTAGTATAAATTTTCTAAACGGCAAAATGACGAGTACGCTCAAAGGCGAATTGATGGATTTTAATACCCCCAAAGTCATGGGGATACTGAATGTCACGCCCGATTCTTTTTTTTCAAACAGCCGCAAGCAAACTGAAAAAGAAATTGCGCAACGGGTCATTCAAATCATGGACGAAGGTGCGGACATGATTGATGTGGGCGGCTATTCGTCGCGTCCCAATGCCGCGTTTGTCAGCGAAGAAGAGGAAATGCAGCGGTTGCGTTTTGGTTTGGAAATCCTTTTCAGAGAAGCACCAAAGGCGATTGTTTCGATTGATACGTTTCGTGCAGCTGTGGCTCGCGAGTGTGTGGAAAAATTTGGCGCGACGATTATTAACGATATTGCAGCGGGCGAATTAGATGCCAAAATGTTTGACACGGTGGCGGATTTGCAAGTGCCTTATTGCATCATGCACCTGCGGGGAACGCCCCAAACGATGATGGAGCATATCCATTACGACCGGTTGATGCCCGATATTTTGAAATATTTTGCGGAGAAAGTCGCTATTCTCAATCAAAAAGGGGTGAACGACATTTGGATTGATCCGGGCTTTGGTTTTAGTAAAACGACCGCACAAAATTACGAGGTTTTGAATCATTTAGACCAATTTGCCGTTTTTGAAATGCCCGTTTTGGTTGGTTTTTCACGAAAAACGATGATTCGGGACGTGCTCAAAATAACCGCAGAAGATGCTCTGAACGGGACAACGGCTCTTAATATGTTTTCTTTAACGAAGGGCGCACATATTATTCGGGTGCACGACGTGAAAGAGGCGGTACAAACGGTGAGGTTGTTTAACACCATACAGCAAAATAATTCATAATTCATAATTAGTTTCAATGCATAATATATTGACTCATTTTGGCATCAAAGATGCCGTCGACATCCTTTTGGTCGCGTTTTTTCTCTATCAGATTTACCGGTTGATGAAAAAAACGGGCACAACTGCCATCTTTTTGGGAGTATTGGCGTTTGTGGCTCTGTGGATTGTTATTTCACAAGTGCTTGACATGCGACTGATGGGTGCTATTTTGGACAAATTGATTAGCGGCGGTTTTATTTTGTTAGTCATCGTGTTTCAAAAAGAAATTCGTGAATTACTCCAAGCCGTAGGGTCAAACAAGGGCATCAAGGCGTTTATCAAGCTATTCAAACCCAAAATGGACAGCTCGGTCGAAAGTAATTTGTCGTATGCGATGCCTATTGTGATGGCCTCCATGGATATGGCAAAACGGAAAGAAGGAGCGCTCATCGCCATTCAACGGACGGTTTCGTTAGACACGTTTATTGACACGGGCGAAGAAATCAATGCCAATTTAAGTTCGCGCCTGATTGAAAACATCTTTTTCAAAAATAGCCCGTTGCATGATGGCGCCATGATTATTGTGGGCAAAAAAATCAAAGCCGCCTCCTGCATCCTACCCGTTTCTCAGCGGCAAAATATTCCGCCACACCTCGGTCTGCGCCACCGTTCGGCACTCGGACTGTCCGAAGAAACCGACGCCATCGTGATTATCGTTTCCGAAGAAACCGGTCGCATCTCCGTGGCACACAACGGTCAAATTGTTGAAAACATCTCCGGCGAAGAGTTGCAGAAGTACATCATTTCGACCAAAGAGTAGTTTTTCAACAAAACGCAGCCGCCAATAATATTTTCACCTTTTATCTTGGATGATTTAGATTTTAGTAGTACCTTTGTCGAAACATAAAGCATGGGAACTTTATTGGAAAATAATATTCTTGAAATGTTTCCTCTTTTGACTGAAAGCAAAGAGGCAGGGGTTTTATTGACAAAAGATTACGAAAAAATTTCCAAAGATTTTTCTCCTGAAATTCTTTTTGCATTGGAAACGGCCAATAAAAAATTCAATGCCGATGCTGTTTATTTCCGCCATTTTCCTGATGGCAGAGCGGATATTCCTCAATTATATATTTTCGATTATAGCAACAAAACGCTATCACAAAACCAACGAAACGCTATACATAAGCAAATGTGGAATGGCTACCAGGTTCCCGCATATTGTATTGTGGAAAAATCGTCTGTTTTGATTTACGACTCGAGAGAAACGCCAAATCTCAAAAAAGATAATTATGCAAGTGAAGTAATAAAACTTACCGCAAAAGAAGTAGTAAACACGATAGGCTCTATTGCCGACGGTTTATTTTGGGAAGAATACAATAAAAATGAACATTTTAAATTTGAAGAATCGGCAGCAAGAGATTTAATTCAAGGATTGAAAAATGTTTACAAAAAATTTCAGGAAAAATCAGGTATAGACTGCCATATTGCATTGAAATTGTTAGTTCAGAGTATTTTAATAAAATATTTGGAAGAACGGGATGAGAAAAGTAAAAGCGGTTATTTTGCAAAGACCTATTTCAAAAAATATTTTCAGTGCGAGAACTTTTGTGATACGATTCGTAAAGGGAAATTGCTTGATTTATTAGACAAACTTTCAGAAGATTTCAATGGAAAAGTTTTTGAATGGGGCAAAGCGACAGAAGAAGAAAAAGAGGCGCGAGTAACCATTCAACAAAAAAGTGTAACAGAGCTTGCCGACTATTTAGACGGAAATATTGACAATAATCAATATGTTTTGTGGCGGTTGTACTCGTTTGAACATTTGCCTGTGGAAGTAATCAGTTCGGTATATGAAGAATTACTTACCAATAGCAAAGATATTGTTTATACACCCGAAATGATTGTCGGCACAATGGTTGACGAATGTATGCCGTTGAGTAAGCCGCAAAAGAATTTTAAATTGGCGGATGTGAGTTGCGGGTCGGGGATTTTCCTCGTCAAAGCATACAAACGACTTGTGCAATGGTGGCGATATGAACAATGGCTGCAAACAGGGGAATTAAAAAAGCCCCCGTTAGATGTTTTAAAAAATTTAATAACAAAGAATATTTATGGAATAGATATTCAACAAGATGCCATTCATCTATCGGTTTTCAGTTTGGCGTTAGCCGTTTTAGACGAAGTTGATTTGAATCCGCCGACTTGGGAACAACTCCAATTTCCCGATTTGAGCAACAATATTGTCAGGAAGAATTTTTTTGAATATATTGTTGATAATCCAATGAATGATTTTTCGTTGATTATTGGCAATCCGCCGTTTAATTTGCCACAGGTAAACGGAAAAGAGCCTGATAGAAAAGCCTATTTCAAGGAACTTAAAAAAGAAAACGGTTATCAAAGCGAAATCAATATTCCTGACGAAAATCCCGCATTACACTTTTTGACACAATCAATGAGGTTGCTCAAACCAGATGCAATACTTTGTCTGATTTTGCCTTCGGGACCGCTTCTGTATCAAAAGGATTTGAAATTCAAACAGGATTTCTTTTCAAAATATAATTTATTGGAAGTCATAGATTTTACAAAGTTGGCAGATAAACTTTGGGGTAAAAAAAATGTGGCTACTGCGGCAGTTTTTGTGCAAAAGTCGAAGCCTGACGACGAAAATGTGTTGCATTTGGTCGCCAATCGTACTTTTTCCAATGAAAACCGGTTATTTTTGGAGTTCGACCATTACGATTTTCATTGGATTGATAAAAATGCGGTTTTATATAATCCATACATTTGGAAAGCCAATTTATTAGGCGGCGGACGGATTGTGCAACTGATTGAACGATTATCGGAATTGCCAACGTTGGGCGATTATTTGAAAAAGAAAAAAAAGTGTGGTTGGAAATATTGTGAAGGTTATGCAGTTGGGAATAAAAAACAAAGATTGTACGAATCCCTAATACAGAATAACGTAATAAATAGGTTTCATATTTTAACAACAAGTACAAGGCTATTGATTGGTAGAATTACTGCAATGTCAAAAAGAGAGATTGATAATTTGCCTTTTGCAGAAGATGAAATAGTTTTAAGTATCGCTGAAAAATTAGTGGTACAAGATGTATTATCATATTTCTCGAAACAAAATCAAGCATTGTTATCCAACAATGCAAAAATCAATAATGACATAAATTTATTTGCAACAACCTTTTGCAAAGTCCTCAACAGCATTTACCAAACAGAAGAAAAATCATTTCAACTGTTCAAAATTTTAGATGCGGGAAAATATTATGCACTGCATTTTGAGTATCTGTCTGGAAAAGTCAAGACAGCAAAAGAAAGTACAAACGATTTAGAACAATACATAGAAGAAATTATACCTTCCGTTAAAGACGAGCAGAAAACAACTCATTTTCAACGTATAATGAAATTTTACGGAAAAGATTGCATTATATTGGTAAAACCCAAGCAATTACGTTATTGGTTGCCTTCTATTGCGTTGAGAGATGCCGATGAAGTATTTGCCGATTATTATAAATCACGCTACCCTAATGCTTAAAGATAGAGAGACAATACAACTACCGCCGCAAGACAGCATTAGCGTTACGTCAAACTTTGAAACCGAAAAAGTTTGGCAATTTATTGATTATAACATTTCTGGATTTCCGCCTTATTATCAGTCAATAAGAGGTTATCTATCTGCGGAATGTTTGGCTATGTTCAAAATGATATGCCTGCAAATTGGGTTGATAAAATCAATGGTTGGATTGAAGAATTATCGGGAACAAACAACGATACTACAATTAGTTGGACAAAAGAAGAAATCTTAAAAAAGGATGTTTCATTTACACTGGTAGATAAATATTATTCTAAGCACAAAAGATTGTCATTGAACTATTTATTAATACGACATTATTTTATTCCACTATTCAAGTAAATTTTTCCCCAAAAAAGACTCGCTGCCACCAATATAAAAACACTGCAACCTTGCGGAAGCAGTGTCCTCTCGTATAAAAAAAATGAACAAGAAAACCTATTCCGAAACTACATCAAAAGGAATTTCTACTGAAATTTCTTTGTGTAGCTTAACGATGGCTTTATAAGAGCCAACTTCCTTGACGGCATCTTTGATGTAAATCGTTTTGCGATCAACATCGAAGCCTTTTTTAGCCAATTCTTCAGCGATTTGAATCGTTGTGATAGAGCCGAAAATCGTGCCTGTTGAACTGGTTTTTGCACCGGTTGTCAATGTCACGCCTTCCAATTTCGCAGCTAATGCTACAGCATCGGCTTTGATTTTTTCCAACTTGTGAGCACGTTGCTTCTGATTTTCCGCCAACACTTTCTTGGCAGATTCGGATGCAATGACTGCTTTCTTTTGCGGAATCAAAAAATTCCGTCCGTAACCGTCTTTCACGTTCACTATATCGTCCTTGTAACCAAGTCCGTGAATATCTTCTGTTAATATAACTTGCATAATTAATCCTCCTTTTTTATTTCATTAAATCGGTTACGTAAGGAAGCAATGCCAAGTGACGGGCACGCTTAACTGCCTGAGAGATGCGGTGTTGAAACTTCAATGAAGTACCGGTTATCCGACGGGGCAGGATTTTTCCTTGCTCATTCAAAAACTTTTTCAAAAATTCGGGATCTTTGTAGTCAATAAACTTGATTCCGTTCTTTTTGAAACGACAATATTTTTTCTTCTTAACGTCAACCGTTAGAGGAGTTAAGTAACGAATTTCTGAGTTGTTGTTTGCTGCCATGATTTAAGCCTCCTGTTGTTTAGTTCCTTTTTTACTACGTCTCTTGTCTGCATATTCTGCGAAATCTTTATCCTGACGGAAAGTCAAGAATCGGATCACACGTTCGTCGCGACGATACTGGAGCTCCAGCGTTGCTACTGTTTCCGGTTTAGCTTTAAATTCAAGCAAAACATAAAATCCGGTGGACTTTTTTTGGATGGGATACGCCAATTTGCGCAATCCCCACAATTCTTCGTTCACAATCTCAGCACCTTCGGCTGTGAGAATGCCCTTGAATTTGTCGACCGCTTCCTTTGTCTGAGCTTCAGACAAAACGGGAGTCAAAATGAAAACGGTTTCATAATTGTTCATAAATTTCTCTAAATAAATTGTTTATAAAAGCGTAGAAGTTACACTTGCACCTCTCCGCAACTAATTCAGGGCGCAAAGGTACAACTAATTATTGAATCATGCAAGGGTTCGTTTAATTATTTTATTGTCTGAACTGTGATTTGTGTGATTTTTATGATGGACTATGATTCTCGAAAAAATCATAGTCCATCATAAAAATCACACAAATCACAGTTCAGACAGCTACAAACTACTCACGCACCTAATCGATTGGATGTAGCTGCTTCCCGGGGTACTGTTCAGTCCCATCACAGATGTGCTTCCATTCATGACGCCGAAGCCCCCTTCGGCTGTACTACTCCACCAGCTGCCAGCGAAATCCCATTCATCCCAACCGCCCAATAGGTAGAGGCCGGCCAGAGCGGCACCACTGTTCCAATCGGCCTGCAAGATAGGAGTGGTGGTTCCTGTTTTCCCTAATCCCCCGGCAAGGGAAGCAAATGCACTTTGTAATGCCTCCCATTGCGTATTGTTAGGTACCGACCATTCTGCTCCAAGTGCTTTACACGCAGCTTCAGCTTCCGTTCCCCACGTGTAATAATAACCACGCTCTCCCGACGTTTTACCAGTGTAGGCAGTATACGTCGCGGGGCTTTCGGATATATTTTGCGTTGTCCAGCAAAGATCTTTTATACCTGTATTGTCATAATTCGCAGTCGTATAAGTTTTAATCAGGTCGCCGCAGGTTCATGGCGCAGGTCCGGTTTCCGGCACCTCTACCTCTGCAAGTGGGTTAAAATCTTGAACCTTAAACACAATCCGTGACAGGGCATGCTTGAAATTCAATTGCACGGTAGGATTGAGTGGGTTATAAGCTAAGTCTACACTTTTAGGGACGAAAAATAAATAATCTATAAGGGTCAATTTAATTGCACGAAAATTTATAATTCCATTTAGGAAGATATTCACTGAAAATTACAGGCATATTTTTCATAAATTCTTCACTGACCTTTCTTCCTGTTTCGTACTGTTTTGTATTTATCATTGCTTTGACTGAAAAGCCTGGTTTTGTGGTCGTTTCTTCTGCTAATTCTTTGATTATATCATGATTATGAAATACAATTCCACTCCATTTTTTACTTATAAAACTGAAAGCCCTGTGTTCTATCGGATTCCATTTGGAACAGTATGGCGGATAATGTGCCACAACAATTTCCATTTGCAACTTTATTGCCAATTGCTTAAATTGCTCTTTTACAACAT
>BNTP01000092.1 GCA_025996695.1 Bacteroidia bacterium
CTTTGTTTGAGCGCAGCAGTATTATGCTCTGCCAAACTTTGAAATTTGGTACACATTTCATTTTTTACAGACTTAATAGTCGTTTCTTCTTCTTCGTTTTGTTTCTGCCCCACAATTGCTTCTTTTATATTGTTGAACTTTGTCTTCCAAACAAAGGAAAGAAATTCATAGAATATAAAAAGTATTGTAGTAAAGGCAAGCAGCATTTTCTTATTAGGTGTAAGCCACGAGATTGTTGTAAATTCATTTGCAATAAACAATGCTAATGCCACCAAAATTGGTATCGCCGCTAAATAATTATCTATGTTTTCTTTTTTCTTTTTTTCCATATCTAATATTTTTAAGGGTGTAAATAATTATAAGTTTCACACGCACCAAGTTCTTTATACAAAGTTCTTACGGCGTTACAAATAGACGGAATTTGTCCGTTTATATTTCCTGTTTCATTTTGCACTTCGCCAAGACAATGACCTGCACAATGCAATTTTGCAATACAATTTTTGCAATGCACCAAATTATCTACATTTCTGTTTCGCAGGGCTTTAATTTTATCTTCAAAATAAATGAATTTCTTATTTTGCTCATCCCATTTTCCATAAATAAAACAATCCATGTGACAAGCATTTTCGCCGTCTAATGCCATATCGCAAGCCGAAACATAACCGTCAGTTGTTAAATGTGGAACAGGTGTACAGGCACGGCAATTTATTTTTGCTTCGCCGTCAAAATTGCAAGTCAAGAAACTGCCGTAAAACACGCCTTTTTGTTTGGCGTATCGGTGCGCCTCAATGAAATTTTTCACATAACCTTCCAAATCAATATGATACATTTCCTCTCTGTCGTTGTCTTCGCACACAGGGCGTTTTTTTACTTCGGGGAAAATCGGGTCTGTCCAAATATATTTTATGCTCAAACTACTGAAATAATCAACCATCTCTTTTTGGTGATTTACATTCAAATCAGTCATCGTTACCCTCGCGCCCACCATTAAATTACGCTCGCCTTTGTTGGCATACAGCCATTTTATATTTTCTTCGATAGTCGGGGCGGACGGTTTTTTGTGTGGAAAAGGTCGTTGCTCGTTTTGAATATCGGGTGTACCGTCAAACGATACCCACACGATATTCAAGTTATCCAAAACCCATTCCCGCACTTTTGGGCTAAATGCGCCATTGGTTTGCAGTTCAGTTGTAACCGCATTGCCGCCTTTTTGTCGGGCGTAGATAGTAATTTGCTGCATCAATTCAAATTCCATTGTCGGCTCGCCCGGACCATAAAAGCGAATATGTCTGCTTTTGTTGTTTGCAAAAAACTCGTCTATCCCTGCCTTTGCGATTTCCAACGGCAACGATTTTTCCTCAAGTTCGGCTCTTTCTTTGCTATTATAGCAATAGACGCAACGCAAATTGCATCGCGTTGTCAGAAAGAATGAAATCATTTGTTTGTTACAATGTGGCATAACTTATTTATCGTTTATTTCTTGTTGTGCAATTTTCATTACTTTATTAGACAATTCTTTTTCGTCAGCCACCATTGCTGTAACTTGCTCTGCAAGCCAAAGCGTTACAAAGTTCTTTTTCATTTGCCTTGCAAAAGTTCGGCAATAATGGGTACATGCTCTTTTCGGGCGCGACGTTCGCCACGCTCAATTTTACAATACGAAGCGGTGTCAATATCCAACGCTACCGCCAATTTTCGCTGTGGAATTTTGCGGGCTTCGTGTAACTGTTTTATCCTATCATTGAACATCATATTTATCATTTTTATATCTTACAAATTCTTGACAAAGTTACAATTTTTTTCCCAATTAACATAAAGCAAAAAATAAGTTTTTAACTACCCCCCCTGTTCACTTTGCGTGCCAATTTTGTAAAAATCTCGCCCATTGAATTTGCCGAAAACTGCTTTTTCAGATTGGCGGGTGTGTCGAGGGCTTCAATTTTGCCGTCCACCATGATGGAAACGCGGTGGCAGTATTTGGCTTCGTCCATATAATGCGTTGCAACAAAGACGGTGGATTGTTTCTTTTTGCCATGCTTATTTACACGCTATTTGATAAATTATCCGCTGTTTTCTATTCTCCCTTGTATTGTTCTTCGTTTCCTTCGTATCTTTCTTTATAGCATTTCTCATCAAAGGCCATTTCTATAATTACGAAATGCGCTTCCTGTTCCGCCGTGATTGTGATGCCCTCTTTCACAATTTCCAAAGCGTCCCGCATATTCATACGGATGCCGTTTACGGTGGCTTCGCCCTCGAACAGCACCAAATAGGCCTGACGGTCGCTTCCGACTTGAAAATCTATCTGCTTCCCTTTTGAAAGGATAGTGGCGTACATATTGATGTCGGCGTGTATTTTTATGGGAGCGGCGTTTGCGGTATTATCATAAGATGTTGCTACCGGCAGCCATTTATCAAACCTGTCTTCCAGTTTAAAACGGTAATCGCCGTAATTGGGCTTGTAACCGTTCCTGTCGGGGAAGACCCATATCTGGGCAAACCGGAGCTCGCCGTCCGTATGATTGTATTCGCTGTGGGTTACGCCCGTTCCCGCGCTCATATACTGAGATTGCCCGCGGGTCAGCGTGTGGGCGTTGCCCATGCTGTCCTTGTGCGAAAGTTCACCTTTGATAACATACGATACGATTTCCATATCGCGGTGCGGGTGCGTACCAAAGCCTTCACCCGCCTGGACAATATCGTCGTTCAAGACGCGAAGCGCCCCGAAACGGACATTGTCGGGATTGCAATACTCGGCAAAGGAAAAGTGAAAATGGCTATCCAGCCAGCCATGTCGTCCCCGCCCCATCTTTTTACTGTCAATGTACTTAATCATAAAAACCTCCTTTTTTATATTATTTACTCACTTGTAATAAATTGCTCCGACTTATTATTCTTCCGTACCGGGAGCAGGCTTTAATCCTTTATTCCCCGCAGAAGCCCCCAATTTTCTAAAACCCTTTTCCGCTTCGATGCTGTTCAGTCTAATTCGACACCTTTAAATAATGCTGCAAAGATACTGTTTTTTTGTTCACGGGCAAAACCAGTAGCCAAATAACCCGCGCGGCCGTATTTTATGACACCTACTTATGTTTCAGTCCATATATTTCCGTATTTTTTCAATAATTTCTCTTGCAGTTTCACTGATTTCTACTGCTCGATTATTGAGGTAGATTTCGGCATCTTCTTTATTTTGTTTTTCTATTTCTAAGGCTTGAATAGCAGTGTAGTAAGGAGATAAAACAACATCATAACCTTTCTCTTTCATAATTTCGAGCAACCAAGAACCGTAATCTAAGTCAATAACAACACTGCTAATTCTTGACCACCATTCCTCATTTACTATAAACGATAATTTTTGTTCACCCTCCAAAACCTCAAATGCCCGTAATAAATTCTCTTTTGCTATACCTTTGTTTTGTTCGTATAGTTCAAATAGTGTTTTATGCAAATAGTAACGACAAGCAAACTTTTTTTCCTCATTTTGATTAACATCTTCTTCTTTTATTGATTCAAAGATTTCTATTGCTTTCTTCTTTTCTTTCAATTTATCTCTATATAAAAACATCAAATAAAACTTAGGCATTAAATCTTGTGGATTAATTGCCCTTGACTTTTCGTAAGCAAATACCGCTTTATCATAATCCTTCATTTCCATATAGGTATATCCTTCATTACTCCACGCGACTTGATAATTAGAATCCAATTCCGTTGCCTTATCATAAGCGTTTATCGCTTCTGTATAGCGTTTTAGTTCAAACAGACATTCCGCTTTCCAAAACCAAACATTCTTATCATTCGGGTCTAAATCAATGGATTTATCAAAATCTTCAAGAGCCCCTGAATAATCAGATAATTCATTTTTTGCACATCCTCTTAAATAATAATTCATCTCCTTTCTACTATATTTAATAGAGGTAATATCAATTGCTTTATTACAATCATCAATAGCAAGTTCAAATTTGTTTTGAATACAATATGCACTTTCACGCAAACTGTAAGCAAAATAATTCCATTGGTCATTAATATTTAACTCAATAACTTTTGTAAAATCCGCAATAGCAAGTTCGTGGTTTTGTAAATTTACATATAAACAACCTCTTTCACAATACCATTGTGCGTTGTTTGAATTTATCTCTATTGCTTTAGATATATCTGCAACAGCGAGTTCATTTTGTTGTAATTCTTTGTATGAATCGCCTTTTTCATACCAAGCATATTCATTTTCGGGATTTAACCGTATGCTTTCTTCAAAACAGATAATTGCTTCTTCGTTGCGTTCCAATTCCTTTAATGCTTTCCCTTTAAAAAACCACGCAGGTTCAAAATCTGGATTTAGTTTTAAGACTTTGTCAAAGCAAATTAAAGCATCGGTATAGTGTTCCAATTCAATTAATATATTCCCTTTTAACCACCATAATGGTTCTATTTCGGGTTTTAATTTAATTGCTTCATCAAAACAAGTTAGGGCTTCTTCATAATGACCTAAATTCAATAATGCCATCCCTTTATAAGTCCAAAATACTTCTTGTTGTTTATTTAAAGCAATACCTTCATCAAATTTTTTGATAGATTTTTCATATTTTTTCTCGCCATGCAATTTAATACCTTGCTTAAATGTATTTTCTTCTTTTTTATTGTTAAATGAAAAGTTGAATTCTCCACTATTTTTGTCTTCGTTAGCCACAGGAGCAAATTTTTCATAAGGAAAATCAAATTCTTTTCCCAATTTTTCATTTTCCATAAATGTATTAAACGCTTTTTCTGCAATTTTATCGCGCAATTGCTTTTTTACTACTTTTGTGTTCATTAGTGCTACATACACTAACATTTGATCTGAGGAACAAATATCCTGTTTCAATAATGTACCTGATATTTGTTCCAATTCGTCTTTTCCATAAAAACATTCCAAAAATTTTGACAGACAATATATTTTATCTTTATGTCTTCGAGAACTGTTGCGTATTAAATAATAGATATTAAAAAATCGTTCACTGATAAAATAGGCATTTCCTTTGTCTTTATAGGCAGGCGTGGTTTCTATCCAACCGTCATCAACCAATCGTTTGAGTTGTGGTGAAAGTTGGTTGTTTTTCAATCGGGTTGCTATCGCAAGTTTTCTGAGTGAAATGGCATCCCAATTCAAAGCGATTGCATCTAATATGGTTCGCAGTTGTTGTGGCAGTTCCTCAAATTTTGCTTTATACAGAGGTGTAACTGCATCGGCTAATATATTCAAATCATCATTAATATCAGTTGAAAAACCTTTGGAAATTTGGTCAAACAACATTACTGTTACACGAGGACTTCCGCCTGTGAGTTCGAGTAAGGCCTTTTGGCGAGAAGTGTTTTGTTGAATGGTTGTAAAAATGCTTGCGTCACTATTCGTAACAGTGGCAAGATTGTTTAACAATTTTACAAACTCCTCGTAGTTTAATTTTTTGAGATACTGAATTTTGAAAAAATCGTAAAATGGCTTATTGTATTTTGCAACATCATCGGTTGTGGTAATTCCTCCGCCAATGATAATAGGTGCGCCGTTTTCGCTTAACAGCTTGCGCAAAGCCCATTGCTCTTTCTTGTTTTTATCACCACTGTCTAATCCGCTGAACACTATATCGATATTGTCTATTAGCAACACGGGTCTTCGGTGTAAATCATGGCAAGTATCCATTAAAAATTTATATGCTTCTTTTGATACTATATCAGGGGTTTTCCTTGATAGTTCCTGTATCATTTTATCAATATTTGCTAATAGTTCGGCTGGATAGTCCTCTGACTGTAAACTATCTGCCAAAGCATCCAAGGTATTGAGCCAAAATTCAGCAAGGTCTTTTACATTGTATTGTTCTTCGCGATAAAGCAAAGGAATAAATTGTTTTCTGTATTGTTCCTTGTGTAATTCTACCTCCATTCGTTTGAGAATAGTGGTTTTGCCCATTCCGCGCTGTCCTATAATTAAGTAATGTTGAGGAATGCTGTTATCTTTTTCCTTTAAAATATTATTCAATAGTAAGGCAAATTGTTCTTGTCGTACCACGAACAATTTTTCTGTCATTTCAGCACTTTGCAGTTGTGGATTATATAACAATCTCGTTTGACTTGAATTTGTAGTTTCCATAGTTTTTATTTTATATACTTGTTATACCAAAAATCTCTTAACAGCGGGGAACGAAAAGCGTATTTACCACTGTCTTCTATGAGGTAACCGTCATTTTTAAGCATTTTAAGCGATTGAGTCAAAGCGGATTCGATTTTTTCAATATTGCCTTTTCTTATTGCTAAGTTTGCCAATACATCCTCCCTGCTTCTGCCTGTTGGTAGTTCTGCACACAGTTTAAGAATTTTACGAGCGTTATCTTCAAAATCATAATACTCTTTTAGTCGTTCGTCCCAAGAATTAAAATGGTCTTCATCTATAAGACGGTTGTACGCTTCGTCTATCGTGCTGTTTGAAAGTTGACAACCTTCAACACAAATCAGAAAATTAATTTTTTCTACCAATAAATGAATAAAGAAAGGCAAATGCCAACCTAACTTATCAAGAATGTATTGTATGTCTTCTTCGGTAAATTGTACTTTTTCATCAACATCTAATCGTGAAATAAAATCCTTTGCCTCGTATTCAGAAAATGCTCCGATTGGAACAGATTTTAAATCGTTCAAATGCTTGCTCAATTGGTGCATTGATGCAAAATTTTCAATTCCTACCGAACTGCAAAAAATCCATCGAACTTTTGTTTCTGATACTTGTCGAAATTTTCGCAACCACTCTAAAAAGAATTCAACTTTTTCTCTGCCGTTTTCTTGTTTAAATAAATGGTTAAGAAAAATAGTTAATTCGTCTATTACAATTATTATATCTCCTGCGTTTTCGATTAATTGCTTAATTTTGTTGTAGGTGTCATTACGCCAAACATCACCATTTATTGAGATTTTGTTTCCTGCAATCTCAAAATCCTCAATGCTGTTAAACAGGCTAATGATTGTATTTCCAATGTTGGATTTTGCACTTTCCCACCACTTTTCTTTTTGTAATTCTTCTTTGAAAAGTTTGACAAATCCGCCTTCTGTGCTTTCTCCTTGTAAATCAAGATACAAAGTTTTATAACCGTTTTCCTCTGCCATTTTCAACAGTTTTTTTGAAAATGAAGATTTCCCAATTCTGCGAGGAGCAGATAATAACACTGATACGCCATTCAAAATGTAATATTGCCAAGCGTATTTTAATTCCGACTCTCTTCCGTAGAAATCATTACCTTCTACAGGAGGTCCCGGTTTGATTGAAATTTTTTGCATTGCTTCCATATATTCCGTTTTTAATATTTAGGCTGCAAAGATATATACAAATTTGCATATATACAAATTTGCATATATACAAATTTGTATATAGAATAATTTTAAAAGTACTGTTTTTAATTTTCTGATATTTGCTATCCCATGTAGTACTCGCTTCCGCAATATGGCAGTTAACGTGTTGGCGGCTTGGCGCTGTGGCGGGCTCACTGAGGCTCGTGCGGGAACGGAATTGATATTGCAGCATGTTGCTACAGTTCCGAGTGCAGCCAAGCCGCTTCGAGTTCGGCGATATGCCGTTCGTCCCGTACCCAATGTTATTGGGCCTACCCAGAATGTCATATCGTTTGCGGGTGCGGTGGGTTTTGAAGCGAAGGACACAGCATACGTCACAAAGTTGATCTCAGGACCTGACGCAATGTGCATACCCTTGTCAAGGCATGATGACTGTGCATACAAGACGTTAACCGAGTCGACACTGTTCCATGCGCGCTTGGAGTAGTTCCCAACCGTCTGAGCGCCGGTGACGCCATACGCGGCAGCCGCCACACCGGTAGTTGCCAGCACAGAGGCAATCGTGCCCGAGCCAATAGTCCCACTCAACGTCACCACATCACCCGATAGAGCCCCTGCAAGGGTTTGTGCTTTTGTGTAAACTGAATCGCGGAATGCGACCAAGCTCGTTGAGTCTTTTTGGATGGAGCCATGAAGTACTCTACCCATGTTTGCCGACAAGGCGTTCATGCCTGCGGTCGAGGTCAAGATGTCTTGAACGAGGACGTAGTTGGCATCCGGGTTCATGTTGGCCAATTTGGCACTGTCCGCACCAAAGGCCAGCTTCTTTGCTTTCGCGGCTATTTGGGTCGGGTCAATAGGGCCGACATTCCCACTACCGACGGCTTCCCAATGTTTGCCACCGTCAATTAGAAGGATGTAAACCAACCCGTCACTAATCTGGTAATACATCGTTCCTTCGGCTCGTTGCGGCAGCTGGCAAGAATTGTACGCGTGGCAGGAGTAACCCGCCTGAAGCGCCATCCAATTCCAAGACGGCTCCCGTTGTGACGGGTGTCGTCGGGTCGCCACCAATTTTCACTTGTGCTGTGCCCAATGTCCATAGACCGGCGCTCAACAGCACGGCCGCAGACACGAAAAGTATCCTTCTCGTCTGCGCTCTGTGTTTGTTCGTTTTCATTCTCATTACTTAATTA
>BNTP01000093.1 GCA_025996695.1 Bacteroidia bacterium
CAGAACGTACGGGGGCATGATGTTGGTTTTTCCCCTATGCCCCAAAAGTAATAGCCATCACCGTCGCGATCTTCACAGACAATATCGGCATCCGTGTAGTTCATGCTTTGGATGGGCGTCAAAATAGTGGTAAGATAAAAAATGAAACACCCCATTTCGACGGAATGCGGGAAGAAAAATAAAAAAATAAAAATTATAAAATATGCAAATTATGAAACGAATGTTCTTTCTTTTAGGCCTATGTGGCTTAGTGAGTTTAGTGAGTTGTGCTTCCGGTATGGATGAAATTCAGCCTAAAGAAGAGTCTGGTGTAGAAGCAGATTCTATTCCAAATATTTCCGGTGTGGCAGAAGATACCGTTCCTCACGCCTATATTCCGATGCTTATTCCCGGCAATCAATGGACAGAACTTATTGTTGGCAGTAACCCCGTTCACCCCACTACTCATATTAATATTATCGAACTTGGAAATGATACAATCGTTGAAGGAATAAAATATACTCAATTAATAGAATATTATAATCGCGTACTTCCTTCGTTAGACGACACTTCCGTTTACATCAGCTATATCCGAGAGGATATAACAAATCAGCAAATATTTCACAAATTTGATGGTTGGCCGGAAGAACTTTTGTATGATTTCCAACTTCATGTAGGCGATGTTGTAGGGGATAGTTACTATCCTTACTATGTAGACGCAATTGATTTTATTGATATTGGTGGAATTTCACGTAAAAAAATAACTCTTTATCCAACATTAGAAGAGGAGCCTTATCAGGATTTTGATCGTCTTGAGTGGATTGAGGGTATTGGCCGCTTAAACGACGGGATTCTTTGTGGGATGCAGATGCCTGGTGCGGGAGCATGGGTAACCTTAACATCTTTTTCTCAAAATGGCGCAGTGGTCTATCCTGAATCAGCCACGGGGATACCGCAAATTAGTTTGAGTCGGCGAAAGTAAAATATACAAATTATGAAACGAATGTTATTTATTATCGGCCTGTTTGGCTTAGTGAGTTGTGCTTCCGGTATGGATGAATTTCAGACTAAAGAAGACCCGAGTGTAGCAGCAGATTCTATTCCTAATATATCCGGTGTGGCGGAAGATACCGTTCCTCACGCTTATATTCCGATGCTTATTCCCTGCAATCGGTGGACGGAACTTATTAAAATAATTACGTTTCCACCTAATTTTCACAATCGTATTATAGAACTCGGAAATGATACAATCATTGAAGGAGTAAAATATACAGAATTATTAGAAACTTATGCAAATTATCCCAAAGATATAGCGGGTATATCCGAGAGGATACAACGACTCAAAAGGTATTTTATTTAGGCTACAGCGGCGAAGAAAAACTTTTATATGATTTTCAAGTTCAAGTGGGTGACGTTGTAGGCGAAGAGTATCCTGCGCGAATTAAAAAAATTGATTCTGTTGAGATTGGTGGAATTTTGCGGAAACGAATAACACTTTCCCTTGATATGGTCTATATTGAAGGTATTGGAAGCTTAGAAGGCGGTTTGCTAAATGGGGTGCAGAGTCCGCTTCCGGGAGCAAAAGCAACATTGGTGTCTTTTTCTCAAAATGGCGTGCAGGTCTATCCTAAATCAGCCACAGGGATACCGCAAATTAGTGTGAGTCGGCGAAAGTAGCGTGATTTTTGGGGAGGGCAACCGCATCAAAATTTAACATGATTAACTGCAATCATACCACTTGACTTTTGTGTCTAAATAATATCTCATCTTAATACAGCGTTACGTAAAATTTTTGACAATTACAAATACTTTGCAAATCTTTTTTTGATTTTTTCTCGAAATGGCAAAACATTTACAAGCTTACTGAACGAATTTTTTATCAAAAAGCAGATAACCGATATTGACACCGAAATTCCAATTTGCTTTTGGGAAGCTGTAGTGGTTGACAAAAGCACTGATTGACATGAAAGGGAGTTGGGCTACGAGGCTTATTTCGCCCATATAGTCGTATCTGGAAAAGGGATCGCCATAATCTGCGGTGTTGTCGGCTAATCGGACGAGTGGACGAATGGGGGCAAATCCGTACAATTCGGTGCGTAAATGGATAGTTGAATTGAGTTTCCAAATAGGTAAAAGACCGGCTGCGACGTATTCGTTTGCATGAAAAGCTTCGTTGAACACGAGCACACTGTGTGGAGTGGGGGTGAAACCGGGAGCTTGCAGGACAGATGCCGTATAGTTGCTCCACAGGCCTTTGTTCGATACTACGCCTTGTGCGGCTACTCCCAATGTAAAATTGCGTGTCAATCGGTGAAAGTTTGTTATGCCGGCGGTTAATTGGATGTAAGACTGATTGATAGTCGATTTCGGAAGTTTGTCAATCGCACTCGGCGTATAACGCTCGTCGCCGGAAATAAATTGTGCAAACAAGTGGTGTTTTTCTCCACTGATTGGAAATTGCTTGGCATCGGTTGAATTTTGCCGATAATACATCCCCAAGTTGACGAGATTGTATTTGCTCGCGTCGTAACCGGTTCGATATTGTGCATTATTTTGATAATATTGGTCTGTCAGGAAGCCAAGTCCTGCCAAAAAGTCCACTTTCCCATGGGTTAAGAACGGCATGCCGGCTCCTATTTTGGCAAAGCGTTCGGTTTGACTGGAAAAAGTAGCCAAATCGGTGTCAATAAACAACTTATTGGAGTCGAAATAGTCGCGCGAGTGATAGGAAAGGATTGCAGAAAGGTCAAAAGGGATATGGTAGGTAATTTCCCATTTGCCTTGCAGAGTGGCCCCGTTATAAGCATTTCCAAGTTGAACATCCAAGTTGACATTTGTCGAAATCGTTGTTAAACTGCTATAATTAAATCCCAAATACACTTGATTCGCTGCATTGGAAGAAATATCGCCGCCAAATTCGACCGTCAACTCATCATCCATGGAAACATCCAAATACAAATCATAATATTTAATATCCGGATTATATTTTGCGTGCGGCATGATTTCTTTGATTTTAGAGTTCGTCAGCAGGCGAAAATAGATACGTTTGAACTCTTCCATCGTGAACGTCTTTTGTGTATGCGGTTGAATTTGCCGTTCGATGTAGCTTTTCTGTTCATCTGTTATATCTTTTCCATAAATGTGAACGCTTTTGAAAATCAGTGGCGGGAGGGAGGCTTTATACCGTTCCCTTCGTTCGTTGACTTCAGACAGCGGCACCCGACGAACAACTCGTCCTTTGATGGAATCAAGCATGTTCAAGGTAGTGGAGTAGCCCAAATCGAACAACTCTTTGGCTTTTTGAAAATCAAGCAAACTCACATCATTCAATACAAAACTCATCGTCAAACCGTCTTGTGGGTCAACCCGATAGTTAGTCTTTTGCATCACAAGGTTTTCAATCTGTTGATAGAGGGATTGTTCTTCCGGTGCTTTTTTATTACCGGCAACGGCCGATCCGATAATAAAATTGGGGTGCCAAGCCTGTTTCATTGGGTTAACCGGAAAATTATCGTAAATTCCGCCATCCCACAAAGGGATACTATCTTTGACAATTGGCTTGAAAAACAACGGAAAAGTCATGGAGGCACGCACCGCATCGCCCAGATTTCCACTTCTGAAAATGACCGGTTCTTTGTTGTAAACATCGGCTGCCACACAGAGAAATGGCACAAATAATTTATCAAAATCACCACCACACTGTGTTGTAGAAGGCGTAAAGACTTGCAAAAAGGCTTGATTCATCTGAATGGGATTAATCAAACTGTTGGGCAAAATAGCATCTGTGAAAGCGGCTTTCGTTGAGCTATGAAGGGGAACGCTGAATTTTACAAAAGAGGGGGTTGGTGACGGTTGGCGGAAATAATATTGATAACTTTCTTCCACTTTTCCTGTTTGCCAATAGTAAAATTCTTTGGACATAAACAACTCCAACATCTCGTCCGGCGTGTAGCCCATGGCGTACATTGCACCAACGATTGCCCCGATGGAAGTTCCTGATATATAGTCGATTGGAACATCATTCTCTTCTAACGCTTTAATGATCCCGATGTGTACGGCACCCTTAGCTCCCCCGCCACTCAGGACTAATCCGACGCTTTGGTCGGATTGCTGAGCTACTACGGCTTGAAATTGCAACAGCAATATTAATACTATATGTAGATAACGCGTCATTATTGTGCAAAAGTATAACTTTTATTGGTAAGATGCAAATAAAATGGAAAAAAAGTGTTATCTTTGTAACAAATTTTTTTGAAATAAAATTATGGAAAATATATTTATATCGCAGGGGATTGCAGGGCACGACTGCAATGACGACAATCGTTATAACACGTTGCACGGGACGTTTCCGTTTGACAAGATTCGCTTGGACGATTATGAGCCTGCTTTTAGGAAGGCGATGGAACTGCATGATGCCGAGATTGAACAAATCGTAAACAATTGTAAAGAACCGACTTTTGAAAATACGATTGAGGCTTTGGAATACTCCGGACAGGATTTGGAGAGGGTAGGGGCTGTGTTTTTCAATTTGCTGGAGGCAGAGGGTTCAGACGAAATGATGGCGATTGCACAAAAGATGCAGCCCGAATTGACGGCACATGCTAATAATATTACGCTGAATGAACGGCTGTTTGCGCGAGTTAAAGCGGTTTATGATAATAGAGAAGTTAAAGAAGTTAAAGAACCAACTTCTCTAACTTCTTTCAAGGAGCCCCTCAAGTTGTTGGATGTGACGTACCATGGTTTTGCCGACAATGGGGCTAATTTGAATGATGAAGAGAAGCAAAAATACCGCGAATTATCAACCAAATTGGGCAATTATACTTTAGAATTTGGGCAAAATGTGTTGAATGCAACCAATGCGTATTCCATGTTGCTGACGGATAAAAAAGATTTGGCAGGTTTGCCGCAAGATGTGATTGAGGCGGCTGCCCAAAAAGCGCAGGAAAAAGGCGGCACATCTACTTCCGACGGTTGGCTATTTGACTTATCTGCACCAAGTTATGTGGCTTTTATGAAGTATGCCGACAACCGCGAATTGCGCAAAAAACTCTATTTGGCGTCGGTTACCAAGTGCATCGGTGGTCATGAAAATTTTGACAACATCGAAAACATCAAGGGAATCATCAATGCACGGTTGGAAATCGCCCAATTATTGGGTTATAAAAGTTATTCGGATAAAGTTTTGCGCAAACGCATGGCAAAAAATTCGGAAAATGTATTTGAATTATTGGATGAATTGCTGGAGGGATTCACGCCTGCGGCACGGCAAGAAGTGCGCGAGCTTCAGGAGTTCGCCAACTGGCATTGGATTCCCGCCTGCGCAGGAATGCCGAGTGAGTTGATGCCTTACGATTGGGCTTACTATTCAAATAAGTTGAAAGGCAGCAAATTTGATTTGAATGATGAGTTGATAAAACCGTATTTTGAGTTGGGAAATGTGACGAAAGGCGTGTTTGAATTGGCCACAAAACTGTATGGCATTACATTCAAGAAAAACATGGAAATACCTGTGTATCAGGAAGATGTGGAAGCATTTGAAGTATTTGACAAGGACGGAAAATACTTGGCCGTGTTATATACTGACTTTTTTCCGCGCACCGGCAAACGTCCCGGGGCTTGGATGACTGAATTTCAGGGGCAGTCGGTGCGCGACGGCAGGCAGATTCGTCCGCATATTTCTATTGTCATGAATTTTACGCGTCCCACTGCCACTAAACCGGCTTTGTTGACGTTTGATGAGGTCAATACCTTTGTGCACGAATTTGGTCATGCCTTGCATGGGATGTTGGCCAACACGGTGTATCCAAGCCTTTCAGGCACAAGTGTGTATCGTGATTTTGTGGAATTGCCTTCACAAATCATGGAGAATTTCCTGCGGGAAAAAGAATTTTTGGATTTATTTGCGGTGCATTACGAAACGGGCGAGAAAATTCCTGCTGAATTGGTGCAGAAAATCGTGAATGCAGCTAATTTTCAAGTAGGTTACGGCTGTTTGCGACAGCTATCGTTCGCCTATCTGGATATGGCGTATCATTCTATTACAGAGCCATTTACGGGCGAAATTGGCGATTTTGAGCGGGAATCAACCTCAGCGACACAAATACTTCCCACAATCCCTGAAACCATGATTTCACCGGCATTTAGTCACATTTTTTCCGGAGGGTATGCAGCGGGCTATTATTCTTACAAATGGGCGGAAGTGTTGGATGCGGATGCCTTCGCGCTGTTTAAGGAACGAGGAATCTTTGACAAGGAGGTGGCGCAATCCTTTTATGAAAATATCTTAAGTCGTGGCGGCACAGAAGATCCGATGGATTTATATTTGCGGTTTCGCAAGCAAAAGCCAACTACGGCAGCTTTGAAACAGCGGTGTGGCATTCAGTAGCCTTTTCAGGCTACCGGAAATGACAGGCATCGCGTTTTTTTATTACAATAGCATCTTGATTGCCGTCGTAGTAACCGGATAAATGCAGAGTGTCGTAGGCAGCTTGTTCAACTGACATAATTTTTAATTTTAATTTGTTTGTATTATATACTACGAACGCACCTAACCGACAAGAGGTCGCCTGTCGCCCGCGTGCCGGGTCCGGTCACAGAATTGGCACCACTCGCGACGTCGTAGGCTTCGGAAACACCACTGCTCCACCAGGCGCCGTCGGAATCCCACTGATCCCACGTACCACCGGCCAAGCGCACGCCGGCCATAGCGTTACCACTGTTCCAATAGGCTATTAGGGACGAACTTGTCCACCCACCACCGGTACCATCTGCCAAGACGTTGAAATAACTTTGCAAGTTTGTCCACTGCGCCGTGTTAGGAACCGACCATTCTGCCCCAAGTGCCGCACACGCGTCGTCGGCTTCATCCCATGGGTAATAATAACCACGCAGTCCCGCTGTTTCACCCGAATATGTATCAATTGAATTTGTAGTGACTTCGGCAATATTTTTCGTTGTCCAGCAAAGATTCTCTATCCCTGTATTAGTATAATTCGCTGTTGTATAACCTTTAATCGGGTCGCCGCACTTGAAAGTTGCAGCAACATCCAGGCTGTCCAAGCCCAATGTCAACAAGAGCGAGTATTCCCTGCCGGCTTCAAACACGATGCCTTTCGTTTTATCGGCAGGGTCATGCAAACGGAAAGCAATCCGGCGCGTATTCACCGTGTCATTGGCGATGGAATCCACTTCGGCAACGGTGGCATACAAATAGGAAGCATTCGTCAGAAGAGGGTCTACTTCGGCTACCGGACCATATTCCTTACTCGGGTCGGTGAATGCTCCCAACACGGTTTCCTGTGGCATCACCATCAAACCGTTACTCGCATTGGTAACCTCAGTATAATCGCTACTGGCAGTTCCTGTGCGGTAAGGCACATACACATACGTGCTCCCGAGATCAACTTTGTAAGTCACCGCATCGGATTGTGCTTTCCAGGCAACGTTATATGCACCCGGACTATGCGGAAAACCGGTCGCACCATTCGGTACCGAATCAAGTATGTTGAGCGTTCCCTTCGATTTCAAGTTACTCAAAGCCAATTCTTTAATCAGATATGTCTTATTTTTATTCTGATTTTGAGCCTTGAAAACAACCCGTGACAGGGCATGCTTGAAATTCAAATGCACAATAGGATTGCTTGAGTTATAAGCCAAATTTTGACTTTTAGCCACAAAAAAATCCTCTTGCCGGTCAACCGTGTGATTCGGGTCGCCCTCCCAGCCCGGAACGGTGTATTGAATCTCGGGACCGGCGGCAGGAGGGGGGCCTATGGACGTATTTTGTTTCAAACCTGCCGTCACATTCACACTGGACGCGGGCGAGTAAGCGAAGAAATCGACTTCGCCTATTGTTGGCCAGTTAGCTCTAGGGAAATATTCCCAATTGTTGACACCTGCACCATCCGCTTCACCGCGAGTCACGGTCACTCCATTCAACACATAACCATCATAAGCATTGGTTGCACCGGCAGGATGACTCCATGCCGACGTGCTAAACGTAGTCAGCGAGCCGGTGGTAGTCACACTTGCGCGAAACTGTTTTTCCGAGAGCGTCTTGAAAGAAATCTCTCTTCCACTACTGTTCAACGGGTTACTTTGATACAAATCGTCTGCACAACTGCTCAACAATATCAGGCTGAGCAGACTAAAACATACTGCAACTTTTCTCATTATTGTTTCATTATTCATTATTCATTATTATAAACGCACATCCACGTTTTTCCAATCATCGGTATTCACTTCAAAGCCGCCACTTCCACCGGACGCCGGTGGCCCCTCGGGAACATTAAGCCGCCCGTCATTAAAAATCACAATATCAAACCCGCCATTTTTCTTGCGCCAAGCCAACTGTTCGGCGCGCGTGCCCTGAACGCCCAACGCTCCTTCTATTTGCTCGCGAACGTTATCCGTCCACACATTGCCCCAAAGGCCAAAATAATAACCATTCTCTTGTGAAATAACCTCCACAGTCAAGTTGTTGCGAATATTTTTGATGTCTACGGGG
>BNTP01000094.1 GCA_025996695.1 Bacteroidia bacterium
GGAACACAAAACATGTTGCGATTGAGAGTGATTGCTATGAATAAACAATGGCATAAAGTGATTAACATACTCAAAAATCCGAACAGATTGGCGGCTTAGCAAAAAAACGACAATTTGAAATGCACCCGTGAGGAGTGAGGATTGTGGTTATTAAATAAATAAGATTTTTTTACTACTTTTGTACGCAAATAAGCAACATGAAAAAAATAAGTGTTTTAATTCCGTGCTACAACGAACAAGAAAACGTTGTTCCAATGAGCAAAGCGGTTGTTGATGTCCTCGAAAAGGATTTGTCGCACTATGATTATGAGCTGCTTTTTATTGATAATTGCTCAACGGACAACACCAGACCGCTGTTGCGTGAAATTTGTGCAAGAAATCACCGCGTCAAGACTATTTTCAATGTCCGAAACTTTGGACAATTCAATTCGCCTTTTTATGGAATATGTCAAACAACGGGAGATTGCACGATTACGCTGTGTGCTGATTTTCAGGATCCGGTGGAGCTTATCCCTCTTTTTGTCAAGGAATGGGAAAAAGGGCATAAAATTGTTTCCGGAATCAAGACAGCCAGCAAGGAAAATAAAGTGATGCGCTTCTTGCGTACTTGCTACTACAAGCTCATTCAAAAAATGTCGGATGTGGAACAGATTGAACATTTTACAGGATTTGGTTTGTATGATAAGTCATTTATCGATGTCTTGCGTAATTTGCATGATCCGGCCCCTTTTATGAGGGGAATTGTGGCGGAATTAGGCTTTCAAAGAATAGACATTTCTTATGAACAGGCAAAAAGACGGGCGGGTAAGACCCACAACAATTGGTACACGCTATATGATGGGGCCATGCTCAGTTTTACATCCTATACAAAAATAGGATTGCGAATGGCTACAATTATTGGATTTTTCTTTGCTGTGATTTCATTGATTATTGCGCTTGTATATTCAATATACAAACTGCTCTATTGGGATTCTTTTTCTGCCGGTATTGCTCCGTTGGTGATCGGGGTATTTTTATTGGGGTCGTTGCAACTCTTTTTTATCGGATTTATTGGCGAATACGTGATGTCAATCAACACGCGAATGATGAACAGGCCATTAGTGGTTGAAGAAGAGCGAATTAATTTTGAATAAGTTAGAGCATACTCATCATGGCGAAGTAAAGCCGAAATTATCTCTGAATAAATTATTGAAAAAATGAACATCCAAATGGTTGACCTGAAAGGTCAGTATACAAAAATTCAGCAAGAAATGGATGCTGCGGTGCTGCAAGTGGTTCGCAGCGGGCGGTATATCAATGGCCCCGAAGTAGGTATGTTTGCTGAGGCATTACAGAATTACACGGGTGCGAAACACGTGATTCCATGTGGCAACGGGACAGATGCCTTGCAGATTGCATTGATGGCATTAGGATTGAAATCGGGCGATGAAGTGATTGTGCCGGCGTTCACTTATGTGGCGTCGGTGGAAGCGATTGGCTTATTGGGACTTACGCCTGTCATGGTGGATGTTGACCCCGACTCATTCAATTTGACGGCGAAAAACATTGAAAACGGCATTTCTGCCAAAACAAAAGCAATTGTTGCCGTGCATTTGTTTGGTCAGAGTTGCGACATGGCGCCAATCATGGCATTGGCCAAACGACACCATTTGTATGTCGTCGAAGACAATGCGCAGTCGCTTGGAGCGTGCTACGCCATCCCGCCAACACCTCTCTACGGCGAATCGAAGGAGCAAAAGCAAACCGGAACGATTGGTCATATCGGTTGCACGTCGTTTTTTCCAACAAAAAATTTGGGTGGCTATGGCGATGGCGGTGCCATGATGACTAACGACGACGATTTGGCACAAAAATTAAAAATGATTGCCAATCATGGTCAAAGACAGAAATACCATCACGAAGTCTTGGGCTGCAATTCTCGTTTGGACACCTTGCAGGCTGCTGTTTTGAATGTGAAGTTGAAATACCTCAAGGATTATACGGTAGCGCGTCAGAAAGCGGCAAAAATTTACACACAAGGTTTGACAGGTCTTAATAGACTTGATACCCCAAAAGAGGTGTCGTTTTCAACCCATGTGTATCATCAGTACACGATTAAAGTGCAAGACGGTAAACGCGATGCTTTGAAGCAATATTTGGCAGAACAAGGCATTCCAACGATGATTTATTATCCGTTGCCATTGCAGGAGCAGCCCTGCTTTAAGTATATTGCGCGCAGTGGCGCCTCGCTGACGGTTGCCAAAGCACTTTCGCAGTCCGTCCTTTCGTTACCGATGCACACAGAGTTGACGGCGGACGAACAAGAGTATATAGTGAACAAGATTCGGACTTATTTTGAGGGGATGTCGCCACTCGCTACGCAATGACGAAGCACAATAAAACGATTGAACATGAATTATTATTCTCACGAAACGGCAGTAATTGATGCCGGTTGCCAAATAGGCGACGGCACCAAAATATGGCATTTCTCGCACATCATGTCGGGAGCTGTTATTGGCAAGAATTGTGTGCTTGCCCAAAATGTGTATGTCGCACCACAGGTTGTGCTTGGAAATAATGTCAAGGTACAAAACAATGTGTCGCTTTACACAGGCGTGACGTGCGGCGACAATGTGTTTTTGGGGCCGTCGTGTGTGTTTACAAATGTGATTAATCCGCGAGCGGCAATTTGTCGAAAAGATGAGTTTCGGAAGACGCACGTGGGTGATGGAGCTAGTATTGGAGCGAATGCCACCATTTTGTGCGGCATCACGATTGGCAAATATGCGTTTGTTGGTGCCGGTGCGGTGGTGACGAAAAACGTGCCGGATTATGCGCTGGTCATGGGAAATCCGGCGCGTCAGACGGGCTGGATGAATGAGCAGGGATATAAAAAATAATTAACAATTAATAATTAATAATTAATAATTAATAATTAACAATTACCAGTTATCGCATGAATAAGGTGAAATTCGCCGTAGTTGGCTACGGACATATTGGCAAGCGGCATGCAGAGATGATTTCGCGCAACCCGAATGCAGAATTAGTTGGTTTGTGCGACATTGAGCAGTTACCGGTTATCAGTTACCAGTTACCATCTGTCCCGTTTTATTCGTCGATTGATGAGTTGTTGAAAAAGACAGAGGCCGATGTGGTAAATATCTGCACACCAAACGGATTTCATGCCGGTTATGCCGTCAAAGCATTGGAAGCAGGCAAGCATGTGGTGATTGAAAAGCCGATGGCGCTCTCGACGAAAGATGCCCAAAAAGTGATTGAGGCTTCAGAGAGGGCAAATAAAAACGTTTTTTGCGTGATGCAAAATCGCTATTCCCCGCCTTCGGTGTGGATTAAGGATTTGGTGGAATCAGGCAAATTAGGACAAATTTACATGGTGCAGTTGAATTGCTATTGGAATCGCGACGCGCGTTATTACATGCTCGGCAATTGGCACGGCACGGCAGATTTGGATGGCGGCACGCTGTTTACGCAATTCTCGCATTTTATCGACATTCTGTATTGGCTGTTTGGCGACATATCCAATATTCAAGCCCGATTTAATGATTTCAATCATAAAGACTTAACGGCGTTTGAAGATTCCGGAACAGTCAGTTTTGATTTCGTCAATGGTGGGATGGGTTGTTTGAACTATTCAACTTCTGTGTGGAACAAAAATTTGGAGAGCAGTCTGACGCTAATTGCCGAGAACGGCAGTATCAAAATTGGCGGACAATACATGAACGAGGTGGAAGTGTGTCACGTCACAGATTATGAGATGCCGGAATTGACACCCACCAATCCGGGCAATGATTATGGAGCCTACAAAGGGTCGGCGCAAAATCATCATTTTGTGATAGACAATGTAGTCAATGTGTTGAACGGAAAAGCAACCATCACAGCCACGGCTGCGGAGGGCTTGAAAGTGGTGGAGATAATAGAAAAAATATACAATAAAAAGAAAAGAAAATGTTTGGATTAACACAAAAAGAAAAAAAAAATGTAACAGAAAGAGCGGAAATAGAAGCTCTGCAAAAAGATTTATTAACCCTCATGTTAAAAAAAGCCGGTGTCAAAT
This sequence comes from Bacteroidia bacterium, assembly GCA_025996695.1. GTDB lineage: Bacteria > Bacteroidota > Bacteroidia > Bacteroidales > Azobacteroidaceae > Azobacteroides. Next base: position 4,055 of record BNTP01000094.1, read on the forward strand.
ACGATGATTTAATCAGGTCATCTATAAAAGGATGGATTGGGGAAAATTTAGATTTGCTTGCCGACAATGAGGTGGAGAGGTTCAAAAAAATTCTTCTATGATACAGATGACTAAATCCAATCCAAACAATATTTTTGTTGATACCAACGTCTTGATAGGAGCATGGTCAGAGAAGTTAATTGACAAAAAATGCTTGGAATACCTTTTTTCGTTGACAGGAAAACGATTATTTATTTCAGCATTAAGTGTTGCCCAGTTAGTATCTGTTTTTCAAAAAAAGAAAGATAATGAGGAAATAAAAAAAATAGTGTATGCTTTGCTGAGTAAGTTCACTGTATTGGAATTTTCCGATAAAGACATAATAAATTCGCTTAAAATCAAATACGCTGATATGGAAGACAATATTCAGTATACAATCAGCCGAAAATACAATTGTCGGTACTTCATTACAAATAACAAAAAGGATTATGTGTGGTTCGGGCATATAGACACATTACTGCCGAATCAGATACGGTTGATTCGCCGTTAGTATTGGAATGAAAAAATAACAACTATAATAAAATATGAAAAAAATTATTCTCAGTTTCTTGGTTTCTTTCTGCTTTATGACGGCGGGATTGGCTCAAATGTCGGATTCGCAGGTCTTGAATTATGTGAAGCAGGAGCATACAAAAGGAGTTTCGCAAGATCAGATTGCGGCGGATTTAGTGAAGCGCGGCGTGACGAAAGCGCAGTTGGAACGTATTAATAAGACCGTGAATGGAGCAGGAGAGGTTGTCTCAACCACCGGCACTGCCAATCCGGATCAGTCACGTGAGCGCACGGTTGACCAAACGGGATTACTGCTTTCGGGCGTTTTGGACGCTTCGGCAACTACCGGTGGCAAGCAAGTGTTTGGACGCAACATTTTCAATGCGCAAAACTTGACGTTTAGTCCAAACAACAACATCCCGACTCCGGCGAATTACCGTTTGGGTCCCGGCGATGAAGTGATTATTGACATTTGGGGTGTTTCGCAAACGTCGTTGCGGCAGGTGATTTCGCCCGAAGGACGGATTACCGTTGACCGTCTCGGACCGCTTTATTTGAATGGCATGACCATTCAGGAAGCCAATAATTATGTGCAGCGAAAATTCGCCGAAGTGTATGCCGGTATTGGCGAGGACGGCGATTCGCAGATTCAGCTGACTTTGGGACAGATTCGCACCATTCAAATTCAGGTGATGGGCGATGTGGTTCGTCCGGGCACCTATTCCATTTCGTCGTTGGCGTCCATTTTTCACGCGCTGTATATTGCAGGTGGAGTGAATGAGATTGGATCGTTGCGTGCGATTACGCTGGTGCGGAATGACAAGCCTTTACGCACGTTGGACGTGTATAAATACCTGCTGGAAGGCAAGTTGAATGAAGATATTCGCCTGACGGACAATGATGTGGTGATGGTGCCACCTTATATTTCATTGGTGAATATTGCAGGAAATGTGAAACGTCCGATGTATTATGAAATGAAAAAGACGGAAACGGTGGCGGATTTATTGGCTTTCTCAGGCGGCTTTGCAGGCGATGCCTATACCGAAAAAGTGCGATTGACACGCATAGGAGGGGCTGAAAATCAGCTGTTTACGCTCACAACGGATCAATATAAGACCTTTCGATTGGCAGATAAAGACTCCGTTTCGGTAAGTCAGGGGTTGGATATTTATAAAAACCGAGTAGAAATTGCAGGAGCCGTTTATAGATCGGGTTATTATGAAATCGGAAATGATATTCAGACGGTCAAACAGTTGATTGCCGCTGCCGATGGGCTGCGAGGCGATGCGTTTTTGAATCGCGCCATTTTGACGCGTGAGAAAGCAGATTTGACGACGGAAATTCTTCCGATAGATCTTCAACGCTTGCTAAACGGCACTGAGATAGACATCCCGTTACGCAAGAATGACGCCTTGTTTGTTCCGTCGGCCAATGCATTGCGGCAGCAAAGCAATTTTGTTGTTTATGGAGCAGTGGCGCGTCCGGGTCAATATAAATATGCTGACAACACCACTTTGGAAGATTTGCTGGTGCAGGCAGGCGGTTTGTTGGAGTCGGCTTCAACGGTTCGTGTAGACATTGCACGTCGCATCATTGATCCTCTAAGTATGACGACGACCAACACTTTAGCTCAAACCTTCTCGTTTGGCATTAAAAATGGCTTGGTGATTGATGGCGAGCAAAGTTTTATTTTGCAGCCTTATGATCAAGTCTATATTCGCCAAAGTCCGGGTTATCATGAGCAGCAAAATATCATTTTAGAAGGCGAAGTGCTATTCCCGGGTTCTTATGCGTTAAATAAAAAGACTGAACGACTGTCGGATATTGTGAAGCGAGCGGGCGATTTGACACCGGATGCGTATGCCAAGAGTGCACGTTTGATTCGTCAGCGCACCAAGAGCGAGTTGTATAGAGGCAAGCAGATGCTAAAATTGGTAGAAAACGAAGCAAGTGCAACCGATTCACTTGAAATCCAAGATTTAGAAATGACTTCCACTTATAACGTTGGTATAGAGTTGGATATGGCACTAAGTAATCCGGGTTCCGATTACGATATAATATTGAAAGAAGGCGACCGTTTGGTGATTCCGGAATATGCAAATACGGTTAAAATTGATGGCGCGGTGATGTATCCTAACACGGTAGCGTATAAAGCCGGACAAAAGGCAAGCTATTACATTGATCAAGCAGGAGGTTATGCTGATAATGCCAAGAAAAACAGTGGGTATGTGGTTTATATGAATGGAATCGTGGCAAAAATCAAGACTTCGGATAAAAAACTAATTCAGCCGGGGTGTGAGATTATTATACCTACAAAAGAGAAAAAAGAGGGACTCTCAAGTGGCGAAATCATTAGCATCGGGTCTTCAGTTGCTTCTTTGGCAACGATGGTAGCATTACTTATAAAATCTTTTTAATTATGGAAGAGCAAGAAATTGATTTGATGAAAATTTTCAAGAGAATTTGGGCACAGCGCAAATTTATTTTGAAGGTGTGTGGTATTAGTCTGCTGATTGGCATAGTTATTGCGTTTGGTATTCCAAAAGAATATACGACAACCACTATTTTGGCACCTGAATCCGGTGGCGGCGGTGGCGGTGGCGGCATGGGGGCTTTGGCAGCCATGGCCGGGATTAATCTTTCGTCCGGAGGTGAAAAACAGGAGATTTCACCGGCATTGTATCCTGATATTGCACGCTCTACGCCTTTCCTTGCGGGTTTGCTCAATGTTCCGGTAGTTGATGCGCGTCAAAAAATCAACACGACGCTTTATAACTATCTCAAAGAAGAGCAAAAAAGCCCTTGGTGGTCGGCCATTTTGGGATTGCCGGGTAAGGTAATTGGTTTGTTTTCGTCGGGAGAAGCGGCCTCTGTGAGCCAAGAAGCTAATTTTTTGGCACGTCCTATTAAACTGTCAGGCAAAGATGCGGGTATTCTGAGTAATTTGAGTAGGCGTATCGGGGTGGTGGTTGACAAAAAAACGGGAGTCATCACGTTGTCGTCTACCATGCAAAGTCCGGAAATCTCGGCAATGATTGCCGACACGGTGGTGTCGTATATGCAGGCATACATTATTAGTTATAGGACGCAAAAAGCGCGTCAAGACTTGGCATACATGCAAATGTTGCACGACGAAGCGCAGGAACAATACTATCAGGCGCAAAAAAATTATGCCGGCTACCAAGACGGAAATTTGGGCGTTGTTTCTGCCCGCTACGGCATGGCGCGCGAACGTCTGCAAAACGAGATGAATTTGGCTTATAGCGTCTACAATCAGATGGCGCAGCAATTGCAAATGGCGAAAGTGAAAGTGCAAAACAATACGCCGGTCTACACGGTCATTCAACCGCCGATAGTGCCGTTGCGTGCTGCCAGCCCCAGAAAATCAATGATTTTGATTGGCTTTTTGTTCTTGGCTTTTATTGGAGCTTGCGGCTGGATTTTAGGGAAAGATTATCTAATGAAACAAAAGTGATAAATCGGAGAGGCGCAAGGTGGTGGTGGTTATCCTCAAAATCGAGGAGAAAAAATATGGCACAAATAAATGATTTTGATAAATTTCTTGACGCGTTTGACCATGGAGACGATGTTCTTCAATATGCAGTTGGCGAAACTCATGCTGTTGGTCAAGATTGGTTTGCTAATAAAGTAGCGGAAAAATCTGTTCCAATAACAGTAGTCGATAATAAACAAATATGAATACCGGATATAATACCTAAAAACAAGGTGCAAGCCCTACGGGCTATAACGCTTGGGAGGGATGTCATTTTCTATTGATATACAAGTCCTAACGGACTATTTGCCCGTAGGGCATCCATATCAATAGAAAATGACA
>BNTP01000095.1 GCA_025996695.1 Bacteroidia bacterium
TGAAGAAGTTAATTTTAATGTTGATTTGCTTTTCCGTTAGTGTTGGGGCTGCATTTGCGCAGAACAAACAGGTGCAAGGGAAAGTAGTAGATGATGGCGGAGAGCCGGTTATTGGCGCCTCCATCTCGGTGAAAGGCAATGCCTCGGTGGGAACGAGTACCAATGTGGACGGTCGTTTCAACTTGAGCGTGCCAAGTTCTGCAACCACCTTACTCGTCAAGTACTTGGGGTTGCAAGACCAAGAAGTGGCAGTGGCGTCCAATGTGGATGTCACGCTGCATGCATCCGACAATTCGTTGGACGAAGTGGTGGTGACCGGTTACGGCTCAACCAATCAGCGTGCATTGGCTTCGTCGGTTTCAGTTATCAAAGCAGATGCTTTGAAAGACGTGCCGAGTGCCAGCTTTGACCAAATGTTGCAAGGTCGTGCAGCGGGAGTGAGTGTTACAACTCCTTCTGCCGGTGTGGGACAACCTCCGATTGTTAACATTCGTGGTGTCAGTTCCATCAACTCAGGCACAGAGCCTTTGTATGTGATTGACGGCGTTCCGATGATATCCGGCGACCTCGCCGGAGGTCGTACCGCTACGGGTAATGCCAATGCGTTGTCGGACATCAACCCTGCGGATATTGAAACGATGTCTGTCTTGAAAGATGCTGCGGCTACTGCATTGTACGGTTCGCGTGCTGCAAACGGTGTGATTTTGATTACAACTAAAAAAGGAACGCGCGGCAATGTAAAAATCAATTATGATGCTAATTTCGGTTTCTCTCAAGCAACCAATTACATCAAAACATTGAATGCTCAAGAATATGTGGATTTCAAAAATCAAGCCTATTTGAATCGTTATGGCAGTTTTCCTACTACGGGTCCGCTTTTCAATTTGATGCAAGATTCCAAAGGCAAGACCATCGACACAAACTGGGCGGATGAAGTTTACCAAAATGGGAACACGCAAAGTCATGCCGTTTCTATTAGCGGAGCCACCGACAAAGCCGATTTTTATATGTCTGCCAACTATTTTGACCAAGAAGGTATCGTGATTGGCGATGCTTATGACCGCATAGGTATCCGCGCCAATGCCAATGTGCAACCGGCTAAATATTTGAAAGTCGGATTGAATTCCAACTATTCTCACGGACACACCCACTATACGGATGCTGCCCGTAACGGCAGTCTTATTGCTGCGTCGGGTTTTCCTCGTATCGCATTGATAATGCCTTCGAACTTGCCGGTGCGCAATGAAGACGGCACTCCTTATTATGAATACGAAAAAGGAAGTGGTATCGGTTGGGGTGCCAACAAGTTTAATACAACATTTGCTAATCCTATAGCTTTAAATGAGTTTGGTAATGGGATTGACACTTGGGTAAATCGTATTATTGCAAGCGGTTATGCCGAAATCACTCCGGTTGAAGACTTGAAATTCAAAACATTGTTGGGTATAGACCATTCTGCAACAGAAAATAACCGTTATTGGAATCCTTACAATGGAGACGGCTATAACAATGATGGTTTGGCAAACGCTTCTTTCGATAAACGGACACAATGGACGTGGACAAACACTGCTACGTTCAATAAATCCTTCGATTTGCATAATGTGACGGCTATTGCCGGTGTGGAATCAAACAATTACAAATGGAATTATTGGACAGTTCAAGGAAGAGAGTTGACAGATTTTTCATTCGATGAAATTTATGCCGGTTACACCACTTACACGGGCGGCGGAGACAAATACGAAAAGTCATTGGTTTCTTATTTCGGCAATGTAAACTATAATTATGACTATAAATATATGTTGTCTGCCAACTACCGCCGCGATGGCTATTCGCCACTTGGTGTAAATAGCCGTTGGGGTGATTTCTATGGCGCAGCAATCGGATGGCGCATCAGCAAAGAATCATTTTTGGAAAACAACAGTTTCCTTGACGATTTGAAACTGAAAGCCAGCTACGGTGTTGTTGGTAATGCAAATATTGGTTGGTATCCTGCTCAATCATACTACTCATCGGCTTACTATGCAGACAACGGGGCTTTGATTATGACGAATATTGGAGATCCCAATTTGAGATGGGAATCCGGTGAAAACTTTGACCTTGGTTTTGAATCTAAGTTCTTGAATCGTTTCTCATTTGATTTTGATTGGTACTATCGTCGCACAAAGGATATGATTTTGGATGTGGCACAAGCACCTTCAACAGGTATCTATAACAGTATCTTAAAAACCAACGCCGGTAAGATGCTCAATACAGGGGTTGAATTAACGTTGAGTGCTGATGTTCTCAAAACGCGCGATTTCTTGTGGAATTCCACATTTAATATCACGTTTAACAGCAATGAGGTATTGAAACTGACCGAAGATTTGCTTCATACGGATGGGACTACCAGTATCAACTCCATTACTGTAGAAGGCAAATCTATGGGACAACTCTATTTGTATCCAACAGGAGGCATCGACCCTGCCACAGGTCGTCGCATTTTCTTACTTCCTGACGGCGCAAAAACCTATTTCACTATGGAATCGGGGACAGCAACATGGTGGGACGCCGATGGTGTAACCAAGCACTCCCAATCCGAATTTAAGCAGGAAATTTTCGGCAACACGCTCCCAACATATTATGGCGGTTGGGCAAATGCGTTCCAATACAAAGGATTTGACTTGAATTTGTTCTTCCAATTTTCCGGAGGCAACAAAATTTGGAACGGTATGAAAGCCTCTGCCTCTGATATGCGCTATTGGAACAACACCAAAGACGTATTGACTAAGGCATGGACAACACCGGGTCAAAAAGCGGAATTTGCCAAACCGATTTATGGCGACAATTACTCCAACGGGTCGGCAATGTCGCTCAGCGATTATGTAGAAGACGGTGATTATCTTCGCCTGAAAAATGTGTCTTTGGGTTACACATTCGATACGAAAAAGTGGGCACAAAGCATCGGTCTGAATGTTTCTTCATTGCGTGTTTATGCTCAAGCGCAAAATCTATTTGTAATCACCAAATATTCGGGAATGGACCCGGAAGTGATTTCTGATGTTACGATGCCAAACCTTGCAGGTGGAGTGGATAAAAACACCTTACCGCAGGCACGTACCTACACTGTGGGCTTTAATCTCACTTTTTAAAATTGTATAATTTAAAATGTATTCAGTATGAAAAAAGATATATTAATTTCGGCATTATTACTTGCAGCAGCGTTTACAACCGGCTGTAAGGACAGTTTCTTAGACCAGGAGAAGCCATTAGTTTCCACCGAAGCACTCGTTTATACGAATGCGGAAAAAACGGAAATGACCCTCTTGGGTCTTTATCGGTCGTTCAAAGGGACGAACTGTGATTTTATGGGTGGCAAAACTTACCTCGCGTTTGACAACAGAGGTGATGATATTGAGAATGTAAGTACAAACAATGCTATGTTGTACGCAACTTACCTGATGAATACCGGTGGCGGCGATTCTGAAAATGCTGACGCTTGGTACTATGCTTACTTGACAATCAATCGTGCCAATGTATTCCTCGAATCCATGGAGGAATACAACACGAAGAGCATCATCGGAGATGATACTTACAAACAGTATGTGGCGGAAGCAAAATTTATCCGTGCGTTGACTTACTATTATTTAGTAAATTTATATTCAACGCCTTATGTGGTAAATCCCAATGCGCGGGCAGTTCCTTTGCGCTTAACGGCAATCAAAGGTTCCGGAAATTCGGATTGCCCTTCTTCTACAATAGCTCAAGTGTATGCTGCTATTTTGGCTGATTTGTCTGCGGACAATATCAATGCTTTGCCAACGGCAAACGGAACAGCAGATTATGATTTGGTTACACGTGCCTCGCAAGGTGCAGCTAATATGTTGAAAATGCGTGTGTTAATGGCGATGGATAATTATACCGAAGCCATTACTGTCGGCGAAGCGGTGAAGGGCTACGATTTGGATTCAGATGTAAGGGCGCAATTTGCAACACCTTATTACACGACGGAAACCATTTTTGCATTGCCACAAACAACCAACAATTTACCAAACACGCAACGTTCTCCGTATGAATCTTATGGTGCTGCCGGAGAGGTTTGCTTGATTGATAAAGCGACCGGCGTGATGGCAAAATCGAACTATTCAATTGCAACAGACAAGCGTGTGGTAGCGTTCGTCAATGACAGGAGACTTACAAAATGGGATATTAGTAGCAGATTGCAATGGCTTCCTATTTTCCGCTATGCAGAAACGAAACTGAACTTGGCAGAATGTTATGCAAAAACCACTCAGGAAAGTAAAGCACAAACGGCATTGGGCGATGTGCGCAGCCGAGCAATCACCTCAAGCGACCCGTTGGACGTAACCACTTTAAGTGGCGCGGACTTATTGGAAGCCATCACAAACGAAAAACGTTTGGAATTTATTGGCGAAGGTCTGCGCAGCATCGAAATCATGCGCAAAGGTGAAAACTTCATCAAAGGCACTGAAATCAATGTAGCCCCGTCCGCAGCCAATTACACATGGCCTATCCCCGACAAAGAAAGAGCCGCCAATAGTTTGTGGAATACTTTGGCAGAGTAATCAACTATTAAATAGCTGAAAAAATTCAACGAGCGGGCGAGCAATCGCCCGCTTTTGCCGTTTACAATGCCCACCCTACAAGCCACACAACCGATGATAACACAATGATAACACAAAAATAACATAATGATAACACAAAGATAACACACAAAATTTGTAAATTTCAAAACAGAATTTTACCTTTGAGCAATTTTAATTAAAGAGGTAAAAAGATATGAATGAAATTGTAAAATTTAACCAAGTTGAGGACAAAGTACTTAACTTGCGCGGTCAAAGTGTGATTCTCGACAGCGATGTCGCGGTGTTGTATGGGGTTGAAACCAAACGGGTCAATGAAGCGGTCAAAAACAATTTGGATAAATTTCCGGATGGCTATATTTTTGACCTGACAATGGAAGAGGCTATATCTTCAAGGTCGAAATTTTCGACCTTGAACGATGGTGGTCGAGGGCAAAACATCAAATATGCTCCTAAAGCCTTTACCGAGAAAGGCTTGTACATGCTGGCAACAATTCTTAAAAGCCCCATCGCAACGCAAACAACAATCGAAATTATCAACACATTTGCCAAACTCAAAGAACTCTCGCGCACCATCGCCGAATGCAGTCAACTGCCCGATGAGCAAGCGCGCAAAAGCCGACTCAATCGCAGCGGCGAAATTCTGTCCGACTTAATCGGCAATGAATTGGGCACAACCGAAACGGAAACCACTTTTAAACTAAACTTGGCTGTTTTGTCGTTGGAGCATACAGTCAAAAGAGGTAATAATCAAGAAAAAAAATGATTTATGAACGAAATTGTAAAATTTAATCACGTTGAGGACAAGGTGCTCAACTTGCGTGGGCAGAGTGTGATTCTCGACAGCGATGTCGCCGTGTTGTATGGGGTTGAAACCAAACGGGTCAATGAAGCGGTCAAAAACAATTTGGACAAATTTCCGGATGGCTATATTTTTGACCTGAATGACTTCGAGTTTGAAGATTTGCGGTCGAAATTTTCGACCGCAAATTTATCCAAAACGAGAGTGATGCCTAAAGCATTCACAGAAAGGGGCTTGTACATGCTTGCAACAATTCTTAAAAGTCCAATCGCAACGCAAACAACAATCGAAATTATCAACACATTTGCCAAGTTGAAAGAACTCTCACGCACCATCGCCGAATGCAGTCAACTGCCCGATGAGCAAGCGCGCAAAAGCCGACTCAATCGCAGCGGCGAAATTCTGTCCGACTTAATCGGCAATGAATTGGGCACGACCGAAACGGAAACTACTTTTAAACTAAACTTGGCTGTTTTGTCGTTGGAGCATACAGTCAAAAGAGGTAATAATCAAGAAAAAAAATAATTTATGAACGAAATTGTAAAATTTAATAGCCAAGGTATTTGCTTTTGCTATTGCATTAACCGCACTGACTTCCTGCGAAAGCGATGTGATAGATTTGCTGCCGGTTAATAAATTTTCAGAGTTGACGGCTTATGAAACGCCTGAGCGGTGCGAATTGTCTGTTATTGGTGCCTATGATGCCGCTCAATGTGGACTCTACACTAATGGTTCATACGTGAGAGGTTATCCTTTTGGTGCAGCCAGCATTTTGCAAGGTGAAATGCGTGGTGAAGACATGATAAATTTGCAGGCGTTTTACGATTATACCTACTCTGCTACTTACAATACCACAACGGCTAATAATGTAGCTTATTGGGAAGCTTCTTTTGAAGCCATCAATCGCTACAATACGGTGATAAGAGGTATTGCAACTGCAGTGGAAAGCGGTGTGATTACCGAAGATGCAGCAAAGAACTACAAAGGTGAATTGCTCTATCTTCGTGCATTGACCTATCATGGTCTGTTGATTCATTATGCGTTGCCTTACAATGTAACAGGTAACAACAACTATGGTTTGCCTCTTTATTTGACGGCTATCAATACGCCTGTAGAAATTGAAGAAGCTTTGAAAATCGGTCGCTCAACGGTGGCTCAAACTTACGATCAGGTTTTAGCAGATTTGAACGAGGCAGAATCTTTGTTTACCGGTGATGCTAAAAATGCTGCAAATGGAATTACACGCGCTTCAAAAGGTGCTATCATTGCATTGAAAACACGCGTATTTTTACACAAGCGCGATTGGGACGGGGTGAAAACGGAAGCTGCTAAATTGGTTACCGGAACAGTAGCACCATTTACAAGTCCAATTGGAGGTTATACGCTGACAGATTCGCCGGCAACACCATTTACTTCTTATTCTGCTAACAGCGAATCCATTTTCTCTATTGAAAACGGTTCGGATGACAATGGTTCTGTTAACGGTTCCATGGCTCAAATGATGACCGGTCGCTCGGGAGGGCGTTCTTTGGTGTCTTCCTCTCCAATACTTTACAATTCAAGCTATTGGTTGGGTGATGACAAACGTCGCAATTTGGTAATTTACAATGCCGGTACCGATGTGTATCATGTAGATAAATATCAGCAAGTGACCTCACAAGCAGATTATGCTCCGATTATTCGCTATGCCGAAGTATTGTTGAACTATGCTGAGGCTGCTCTTCGCTCAGGCGACAAAACATTAGCACTTGAATTGTTGAACGCTGTGAGAAACCGCTCGTTAGCAGATCCTGCTACTCAGGCTTACACTGCAGCAAGTTTTGCTACGGATAAAACGTTCTTGGATGCTATCCTTTGGGAACGTCGCATTGAGTTTCATGGAGAAGGTCGCCGTTGGGAAGACATCCATCGTTTAGCAAATGATGACCTTAGCCCATCAGGTGGTATTCCGGCTAAAATAGAATTTGGAAATATTGATAAAGAATCATTCGTTAGTGGCGGTGAAGTAAAAGCAGAATATTATTCACCAAGTAGGAAATTCATCCCTTACACCGACAAACGCTTCATTTGGCCTATTCCGCAAAATGACATCGTCCGAAATCCAACCCTGAAAGAACAACAAAATGCAGGTTGGTAATCTCTAAATACAAATCATTTTGTCATAAACATCAAAAGCGGGCGAGCAATCGCCCGCTTTTTTTGTTAAGTATGTCGCCTAAATTATATATTATGATTATCCGCAATCATACCTCTAAATAGGAGTTACCTGCAAGCAATTTCTGACTTTATCTGCGGGACAAGGGGCGAAAGTCAAGTGCTTATAATTGCGGATGGTCATGTTATATATATATTGTATCTCTAAATGGAATTATTAATTTTTGTGCAATTAAATTGACCGTTATAAGTTATTTGTTTTTTGTCCCTTAAATGGGTTTATAGCACGAAAAACACCGCAATAGTCACAAAAAAAGCAAGGCACAAGCCGTAAATTTCAATGATATTGTAGGGGCAACCCTTGTGGTTGCTCATCACTTTATTGCAACAGACAACATATAATTTATAAACCAACCAAGCAACCCCGCTGCCAACCAATGCCCCAACAATCACATCCGAAACAAAATGTACACCCAAATAAATACGAGAATAACCGGTCAAAAGCGCAAAAAGCAACATCGTGCACGTAAGCCACTTGTTTTTAAACAAAAGCGAAGTGAAAACAGCCAACCCAAACGCATTGGCCGCATGCGAAGAAAAGAACCCGTATAGTCCCCCCCGATAATCGCGCACCGTTTGCACAAGATTTTGAAAATCAGGATGATGCGTAGGACGAAAACGATGCACAACAGGCTTGACCAAGCCTGAAGCAATTTGATCGCACAACACAATCACCAATGCAAGTGCCAACAAAACAAACAAAATCTCTTTCCAATTTTTCTTGTACACAAACACAAACAAAAAGCACGCATAAAAAGGCACCCACGCCCATTTATCCGACACGAGCCAAAAAAAACTGTCCCA
>BNTP01000096.1 GCA_025996695.1 Bacteroidia bacterium
GTCCGTCATGGCAGGTCAAGCCCGCCATGACGCCTCTTAATTTTTAATTTTTAATTAATTATGATTGATTATTATAAGGTATTAGGCGTAAGCAAAACAGCTTCGCAGGCTGAAATCAAAACGGCGTACCGCAAACTGGCACGCGACTATCATCCTGACAAAAACAAAGATAACGAAGCGGCAAAAAAGAAGTTTCAGGAAATCAACGAAGCCAACGAAGTGCTTGGTGATGCCACAAAACGTAAGAAATACGACGATTACGGCACTCATTGGAAGCAAGCCGAACAATACGAACGTGCCGGCGGACAACAACAGTCCGGCGGTTATGCTCGTGGTGGCGGTTACACCTATGATGACCTCTTCGGCGGCGGCGGTAGCTTTAGCGACAGTGATTTCAGCGGTTTTGGCGGAAATTCCAGCGGCTATTCCTCCTTTTTTGAATACTTGTTTGGCAGTGGTCAACGAGCTGGTAGAGGGGGGGCAGATGTTTACAAAGGGCAAGACTATGCCGGTCAGGTGTCCATTAGCCTGCGAGATGCTGCAAAAACACAGCCGCAGACGATTAACGTGAACGGCAAAAATTTACGCATCACTATCCCCGCAGGAGTAGCCAACGAACAAAAAATCAAGCTAAAAGGACAAGGCGGACCGGGTGTGAACGGCGGGCCGGCAGGCGACCTCATTTTGACGATTATTGTGCAACCCGACCCTGTGTTCCGTCGCGATGGCAACGACCTCTATGCAAGAGTTCCGTTGGATGTTTACACGGCCGTTCTTGGTGGCGACGTCGTGATAGATATGCTGAGCGGACGCGTCAAAATGACCGTCAAGCCCGGTACGCAGCCTGATTCCAAAGTGCGCTTGAAAGGCAAAGGATTTCCGGTGTACAAAAGAGAAGGGCGTTTTGGCGATCTGATTATTTCCTATCGCGTGCAAATTCCGCAACATCTATCGCCCAAGCAAAAAGAATTGTTCCAAAGATTGTCTGAACTGAGATTGGGGTGATTAAATAAAGTGATGGATTGTCTGAAGACGTATGAATCAACCGCCATGTCCCAATTTATCTCAACCGGAGCACCTCATCCTCTTCCGGCACATAATCGCCGTCTTTGTGGTTGAGTTTGTAGAGTCGTTTGACCTGGATGCCGTACATTTGCGAAATTTTATGCATGGATTCGCCGGCCTGGACGCGATGTTCGAGAAAAGGCTTTTCCGCTTTCTTCTTTTTCTTTTCCAGATACACAATATCCCCTTTGAATAGCGGGAAATCGGCTTTTGGTACTTCGTTCCATTTTACCAAATCTTTCACTTTGAAGCCTAAATCACGTGCAATTTTGTCAAAGCTATCGTCCTCTAAGGCAACTACATAAATCAAATCGTGGTCTTTATAGGGCTGCCGAATATGTTTTTCATACTGAATATTCGGGCTTGTCCGTCGCGCATTTTTCTCATCGAAACGATAAAGTTCATAATCTTCGATAAGTTTAATCAGTTTATTGGCATAATTGGGGTCGGTTGCATAGCCGCATTGTTTCAAACCCTTTGCCCACGCTTGATAATCGCGCGGATTCAACGAAAACAACATGGCATAGCGTTGCCGTTCTGCCAAAAACTTGGAGTGGTCGTCATAAGAGTCGTCCACTCTCTTGTAGACCCGAAAACAGTCGTTGGGGCCGTCGTCCTTTTGATAGATTTTAGCATCAGTCCATTCGTGACATTTTATGCCAAAATGGTTGTTGCCTTCTCGTGCCAACCGCCCTTTTCCGGCACCGGATTCCAGCAATCCCTGAGCTAAGGTGATGCTTGCCGGAATTTTATATTTTTTCATGTGCACAACCGCCAAATCACTGTATTGGTGGACATAAGCTTCGTAGGTAGCGAATCGCCGTCCTTTCGCAAAGGAACTGACACTGATAAACAGACAAATCGTAAGAATTAGATAACGTTTCATTCAAACAAATAAGAATTAAAAATTAAAGTTTTTTTCATGCTTTGTCGTTTAACATGTTTGCGGGGACAAAGCCGTTGACTTGCCTGCCGTGACTCAACAATTCGCGCACAATGGACGAGCTGATGTGGGAATAGGCCGGCTCTGTGAAAAGGACAAAGGTTTCTACTCCGCCGATTTGTCGGTTGACATCGGCTGTGTTTTTCTCGTTTTCAAAATCATTGATGGAGCGAATGCCGCGCAAAATAAATTGAGCACTCACTTCTTTTGCAAAATCGACTGTCAGGCCGGTATAAGACTTAACCGTGACGCGCGGATTGTGTTCAAAAAGTTTAGAAATCATGCTCTCACGCTGCTCCAATGAAAAAAATGTTGTCTTGTTGGGATTTATGCCAATGGCGACCACGATTTCGTCTACTAATGACAAACCGCGCTCCACGATTGACAAATGCCCTATAGTGAATGGGTCGAATGTGCCGGGGAATATTGCTTTTTTCATAATTCCACATCTTCCTCTACAAGCAAATTGTTGATGATGAAGACTTGCCGCTCCATTGTGTTTTTGCCCATGTAAAATTCAAGCATTTCTTTGATGGCGTCCGATTTTTTCATGCTAATCGGGTCTAAGCGAATATCTTGGCCAATAAAATTTCTAAATTCCGGTGGCGAGATTTCCCCCAGCCCTTTGAATCGCGTGATTTCGGGATTGGGATTCAGTTTTTCAATTGCAGCCAAACGTTCTTCTTCCGAATAACAATAAATAGTTTCTTTTTTGTTTCGTATGCGGAAAAGGGGCGTTTGCAGGATGTGTACGTGATTATTGCGTATCAGTTCGGGGAAAAATTGCAAGAAAAACGTCATAATCAGCAGGCGAATGTGCATGCCGTCCACGTCTGCATCGGTTGCGATAATCACTTTGTTGTAACGCAATCCTTCCAAGCCGTCTTCAATATTTAATGCTGCCTGCAAAAGGTTAAACTCTTCATTTTCGTACACGATTTTTTTCGTCAAACCAAACGAGTTCAACGGCTTACCGCGCAAGCTGAACACCGCTTGATAGTTCGGATCGCGACTCTGTGTGATAGACCCGCTTGCCGAGTCGCCCTCCGTGATGAAGATGCAGGTCTCGCCCAATTTTTTTTCACCTTTGGGATCTGCGTCCGTAAAATGCAAACGGCAGTCGCGCAATTTTTTGTTGTACAGATTAGACTTTTTCGCACGTTCTTTCGCTAATTTTGTGACGCCTGCGATGGCTTTGCGTTCACGTTCCGATTCTGTGATTTTTTTCAGCAGGAGTTCCGACGTTTCCGACGTGCGGTGCAGGTAATTATCCAACTCTTTTTTGAGAAAATCATTGATAAATTTCGTTACCGATGGCCCCTCCGGACCAATGTCTTTCGACCCAAGCTTGGTTTTCGTCTGCGATTCAAATACAGGCTCTTCCACTTTAATCGCAATCGCGGCTGTGATGCCCATGCGAATGTCGGAGTAATCGAAATTTTTGTTGTAATATTCTTTAATCACACGTGCAATCGCTTCTTTGAACGCTGCCAGATGCGTCCCGCCTTGCGTGGTGTATTGTCCGTTGACAAATGAATAATACTCTTCGCCGTATTGATTGGCATGTGTAAGCGCGATTTCGATGTCATCGCCTTGCAAATGAATGATTGGATAAAGGGCTTCGGAAGTCATATTTTCGTTCAGAAGGTCTTCCAACCCATTTTTTGAGAAAAATTTCTTGCCGTTATAAACGATTGTCAAGCCTGCATTGAGAAACACGTAGTTTTTCAGTAACGGCTCCACAAATTTGTCTTCAAAATGATAGCCCTTGAAAATTTCTTCGTCGGGCGTAAAACGTACCAACGTCCCGTTCGGCTCCGTGGTGGTCGTTTGCGCCGGATTATCAATGATTTTAGCACGTGAATAATCAACCGCTTTGGCTTGACCGTCGCGAAAACTTTGCACAAACATATTGGACGACAGGGCATTGACGGCCTTAATCCCTACACCATTCATCCCAACGGATTTTTTGAATGCTTTCGAGTCGTATTTACCGCCGGTATTCATTTGTGACGACACATCAACTACTTTTCCCAACGGAATGCCGCGTCCATAATCGCGCACAGTGACCTCGCCGTCTGCAATCGTGATGTCCACCGACTTGCCGTAGCCCATCATGTATTCGTCCATAGCGTTGTCCAACACCTCTTTCAGAAGCACATAAATGCCATCGTCGGCATAAGTACCATCGCCTAATTTGCCGATATACATCCCGGGACGAAGCCGGATGTGCTCCCACCACTCTAATTTAATAATATTTTCTTCGCCGTAAGTTACTTGCTGTTCCATAATATGGGCGCAAAGTTAGGGAAAAAAAATGAAAATGCAATGCATTTTCATTTTTGTATCGCGAGAAAACTTTAAAATTTTTTGATTGTATCCTGCCTGATGACCTCTTATGTGTTTCGTCATGCGCAGTAGAAACACGCGCGCCCCAAATAAAAAAGCACCTACAAAAATTCATAAGTGCTTAATACTCAACGTGGTCCCAGTAGGACTTGAACCTACGACCAAATGATTATGAGTCATCTGCGCTAACCACTGCGCTATAGGACCATGCTCTGCTAAGCGGGTGCAAAGGTAATAAAAAATTATGAATTATGAATTAAAAATTGCATTTTTTTTATTCGCCGCCTCCAAATTCCATTAAATATGCTTTGATGAAGTCGTCAATGTCGCCATCCATTACTGCTTGCACGTTGGAGGTTTGCCAATCGGTGCGGTGATCTTTCACGCGGCGGTCGTCAAACACGTAGGAGCGAATTTGAGAACCCCATTCGATTTTCTTTTTGCCCGCTTCAATGGCTGCTGATGCCTTTCGGCGACGTTCCAACTCTAACTCATAGAGTTGCGATTTCAATAGTCGAATCGCGTTGTCTTTGTTGCCAAACTGCGAGCGCGACTCTGTGTTTTCTATCACGATTTCCTTCGCTTCGCCGGTGTCGGGGTCTTTATATTTATAGTGGAGGCGCACACCTGTTTCCACTTTGTTGACGTTTTGTCCACCGGCTCCACTTGAGCGGAACGTGTCCCAAGTCAGGTCGCTCGGATTGACATTGATTTCAATTGTGTCATCGACCAACGGCATGACAGACACCGATGAAAAAGAGGTCATTCGCTTGCCTTGCGCATTGTAGGGCGATACACGCACCAAGCGATGCACACCGTTTTCACTTTTCAGATAGCCAAACGCATAGTCGCCCTCCACCTGCAACGTGACGGTTTTAATGCCCGCATCGTCGCCATCCAACCAGTTTGTGACGGTCACTTTATAGCCTTTGCTTTCGCACCAACGGTCGTACATCCGGTAAAGCATTTCCGCCCAATCTTGGGCTTCTGTGCCTCCTGCTCCGGCATTGATTTTCAATACCGCACCCAAATGGTCTTCTTCCGAGCGTAGCATATTTTTCATCTCGAGGTTTTCGAGCAAGGCAAGCGTCGTCTTATAGGCCTCATCCACTTCTTCTTCGCTGGTGATGCCTTCTTTGTTGAAATCGAAAGAAAGTTGCAACTCGTCGGCGGCCGATTTGACAGCATTATAAGCCACAATCCACGACTTGATGCCGCGAACAACTTTCATTTGGGCTTCTGCCCGTTGAGCATCTTCCCAAAAATCGGGTGCTTGCGTCCGCAATTCTTCCTCTTCCAATTGAATCGTCTTCGCCTCAATGTCGAGGTAGCCCCTCAGCGCAGATTCACGTTCAAAAACTTCTCGCAATTGGTCTGCAGTTATCATATTATTTCTTTATTTGTAAACATTTCGTTTGACATGATATTCATGCAATTTTTTGTATTCCCTATACAAGAGAATAGCCGATAAAAGCACTGATAGAAAATCGGCAGCTGGCATGCTCGTCCAAACGCCGGTGATTCCCCAGTAACTTGGGAAGATAAGCAAAAACGGAATCAAAAACAAAACTTGGCGTGTCATTGCCAACAAAATGGATTTTTCCGATTTGCCAATACTCTGAAAAAAAGCGGATGTCACCATTTGAAAACCAACCAAAGGATAGATGGCAAACACCCAACGAAGTCCGGGAATGGCAATTGCAACCAAATTTTCTTCTGTCGTGAAAAGCGATGCCACAGCGTATGGAAACAGTTCGACAACCAAAAATCCGATTATCATAACAGCTGTTGCCCACAAAACGGCTCTTCGGAGCACTTTCAGCACGCGGTCGTTGAGTCGTGCACCATAATTATAGCCGGCAATGGGTTGCATGCCCTGATTAACCCCCATCACAATCATCACAAACAAAAATGCGACGCGATTCACAATCCCGTAAGCTCCTACCGCCAAGTCGCCACCGTGCTTGAGCAACTGCCGATTGATGATAATCACAATCAAACAGCTGGCGGCATTCATTAGAAACGGCGACAAACCAATCGACAGCGACGGCCACACAATGCTTCCTTTCAGTTTGTAAATGCCTTTTTTCCAACGTATAAACGAATCTTTATTGTTAAATAAATGGATTTGCCAACCAAGTACTGCGACTTGTGAAATAATAGTCGCAAAAGCCGAACCCTGAATCCCCCAATGAAAGTGGAAAATAAACAGCGGGTTCAGCACCAAATTTATTAATACCGTGAAAATCGTCGCCATCATGGCTTTTTGCGGATGCCCAGCCGAACGAAGCAAGGCATTCAGACCGAAATACATGTGTGTTACTACATTTCCCAACAAAATAATCGTCATGAAATCATGCGCATAAGGCAGCGTATCGGCACTTGCACCGAAAAATTCCAAAATAGGGCTAAGATAATAAAGTGCCGGAATCGAAAACAAAATGCCCATTAGCAGGTTTAGCGTCAGGGTATTTCCTAATATGTCATTGGCCGCACCATAATTTTTTTGTCCCATACGAATCGACAGCAAACTGGAAGCTCCCACGCCGACCAGCGAGCCGAAAGCCGCTCCCAAATTCATCAACGGAAAAGTAATAGCCAAGCCCGAGAGAGCCAGCGGTCCCACGCCATGACCAATAAAAATGCTGTCTGTGATATTGTATAACGAAGAGGCCGTCATTGCAATAATGGCGGGCAAAGCATACTGAGTCAATAATTTACCGACGTTTTCGGTACCTAAATTTACGGGTGCATTATCATTTTTCATCGCGCAAAGGTAAGAATAATATTTCAACTCCGTAAATATTTAACGAAATTTTGGTTTGAATGGGTGCACGACAAATTTCACTTTATTCAAAATGTGAGAACTCGTCAAAAGCAGCCTCATTTTTTATTGAAAACGAATTGCAATTGTTGCTTGCGATAGTGGCCAAAACGGTCGGTCGCTGCTAATGTATTTGATTGTTATGTTCCATTCGTTTTCAATCGCGAAAATGATTTCTTTCGCTGTTTTCCATTTCTTCACGACCACTTTTCCTGTTTGGAAAAGATGTATCATTTCTTTAACACTTTCCGAACTAAGGGAACACGCGTAAATAACATATACATTTTAATAACTTAACTTGGTATGAATACCGGATATAATGCCTAAAAATAAGGTGAAAGCCCTACGGGCTATAACGCATTGGGAGGATGTCATTTTCTATTGATATGAATGCCCTACGGGCAAATAGTCCGTTAGGACTTGCATATCAATAGAAAATGGATGCGATCATCTTCAACAATTTCCCGTAGGGAATTCACATTAGGTGCAATATCCGATAACCATTAACTTGTTTATTATTATATGCTTACAAATTAAAACGTAAAGATTATTTACGCGCGTTCCCTAATGTAAAATTGATTGTCAAAATCCTCTAAAAGACAGGTAACATCATTAGACAAAAACTGTCTATCTTCTATCATGTATATAAATATGTTTGTGTCAATTAGATAACGCATAATTATTATTTTAAGACGGCTTTTCGGGCTAAATCTTTTTTTGAGGTGCTACATTTTGCAAACGGAGCCGTGTCCTGCAGGGACAGCACGTGCATCACCGTAGGGAGCAATTGAAGGAAGGCTTGATTGCATGGGGTGTCTCCGCTGCGGGACTATGTCCCTGCGGTCGACCCATTCGACTACGCTCAGGGCAAGCTATGACGGCGGCGCTTTTTTTAAGAGAGAGGGGAAAGGCAGCGGCGGCTCCGCCGCCGCTGCCTTTCCCCCGACCCCCCACGTGAGGCTCGTCTTGTCGACCGAAGCAAAGCGGTCGCTAGACCGCTTTGCGGAGCGGAGACATCTCATGCTAACGCGTCTTTCCTGTTGTGGTATTGTCGCATGTCATCACCTCCTGCTAAGACGCCTTTATATGGTGTCGCGTTGGCCAACACGCCTTTCCCGCACGAATATCACATCTCCGCATGCCGGAGGCATGCATCGCT
>BNTP01000097.1 GCA_025996695.1 Bacteroidia bacterium
GGTTGCTCCGGTTTAATGAGAGTGATATTAAACTTTGTAATCACCTGAGCTGTATGCGGTGAAAGGCGCACGTACAGTTCTTAAAGGGGAAAGCGGCGGTAACGCCGCCGACCTACTTAATTGCAAATATGTGTTTTTGACGATGCAAATTTACAACTTTTCGGGGGCGTATCCTAATCGGATTTGCCCCCGTTTTTTATTCGTTTTTTTTAGTCGGTTAGTAGTGATAAAAAATATTTTCGAGTGCTATGAAACACCCATGTCTAAATTTAGACACACAAGGCTATGATTTCCCTTATGACGAAGTCAGGCGTTCGCCCTGAATTTTATATTATCCATCCTTTTTGAAAACGAAACCTCTATTTGTCGCGTTTCGCCGGGCAAGAGATTGAAATAGCCGTCGGAAAAGTAAGCCGGCAAGATTATTTCGTTGGTCGTTTTGTCAACCGCATTCAATTTGATGGAAGCTGCAATTTTTGAAGTTCGATTGGTTACCTCAACCAAATAATGATCGCCTTGTTGCTTGTGAGTGATTTGTAAGTCTGTTTGCAGCAGCGCAGCAATTTTGTCTTCTTTCCCTTGAAAATAATCGTTGATTGAAAGGACATTCCCTCGTTGATCTTTTAATTCCAACCGCACCAAAAACACCCCATCTTCCAACTCCTTTAACTCCTCTAACTTCTCTAACTTCTCTAACTTCTCTAACTTCTCTAACTTCTCTAACTTCGTTAAAGAATTGCTGATCGCATCCAAGCGAGCGGATCGATGCCCGATTTCTTTCCCGTTCAGGTCGAAAAGGCGGACGAGGGCGGTTAAATTCCGGACAGATTGGCGAGTAGTGTTGATGACTACAATTTCATTGTCGGGTTTATTCAATTGGATGTGGAGCGGTTCGCAGGCTTTTTTAGAGCCAAAATAGGAGCCGGGGGTTTCATAATCGTAGGTATATGTCTGCCAAATCATGCTGGGCCACGCGGGGTGACTCATCCACAAAATTAGTCCGGTGGTGGTATGCCACATTTTACTGTTCCATGCTTCCAGCATATTACGCCAAGCATCGTAGCACACGACTTGCGCCTTTTCCGTGAAATCAACCATGTCAGTTGGCGCGCCGTAACGGTTGACCGCTTCCATAAAACCTTTATAATTTTGTGAAGTAGCGTGTAAATCGTGGTATGCCCACACGTCGTTAATCGGCCACTGATCTTCCGGCGCAATAAATTTGCGAATAGTCGAAGCGGTCGGCACGGCATAACTGCCCATTTCCGTATTAAATCCCTGTGCATTGTTGGTGTAATAGTTAGAAGGGTTGTCAAAATAGCCCCACGGACCACTGGTGCGCATATTCAGATAGCGCGATTGTCCATGATAGTGGCGGGTGGGATCTTCTTTTGCCAACATTTCGGTCAGCACTTTGGCTAATCCTTTGGGCGCAAATCCCTCGTTGCGGGGACACCAAATGGCGATAGATGGGTGATTTCTGAAACGGCGAACCACATCCGTAGCGTTGCGCATAAACAGCGGTTGGTCGTTTGGTTCCACCGTGTCGTCGGTCGTAATCCAAAAATCGTTCCACACCAACATACCGTATTCGTCGCACAAGTCGTAGAAAATTTCTTCTGTCGATTCGCCGGTCCAGTTGCGGACAATATTGAAATTCATATCCTGATGCAGTTTTAGATAGGGTTCGAGG
This sequence comes from Bacteroidia bacterium, assembly GCA_025996695.1. Lineage (GTDB taxonomy): Bacteria > Bacteroidota > Bacteroidia > Bacteroidales > Azobacteroidaceae > Azobacteroides. The sequence continues at coordinate 1,694 of BNTP01000097.1, forward strand.
TGTTCACGACCGGAATTTTTCATCGCGTCATCCATGCCCCAATTTCCTCCGCGACAGAAAATGCGCACGCCGTTTACCCGAATAACCAAAAACGGACCGACCGGATCGGCTGCGTCTAATTGTTGAAAATCAGAGAGTTGCACACCTGCTTGCAAAGTCGGAAGTTGCACCTCTTTGGAAAATGCGAAACGGTTTTCGTAATTGAAAAGAGGCTTGCCTGTGATGACATCTGTTGGCGAGTAGGCGATGCGGGAATTGCCCTGCACGCTGTCGCGCACCATCAATTCGTAGGACATTTCGCGGATGCCGAAACGGATATGTTTCCCGCTTGCGCCGGAATGGCCGGTGGCAGACAAATCCAATTCATACAAATTTTGTTGTCCATAGCCGTTAGGCCACCACAAACGCGGATTTTTAATTTCTATGGGAGCCAATCGTATTTGTTTTGTTTCATTGGGTTCCAAATGATAGGGAAGTTCGACGCTTATGTTTGAGGTTCTCGCCTGCGCGGGAATGACCGCTTTCAATTGACCATCAATGGGTTGCGATGAATGATTTTTCAGTTGAGCCAAAATCGTGATTTTTGCGGAGGTAGTGTCCGGCAAAGTTAAATCTGTAATCACTTGTGGGTCAATGATTTCGACGTTGCTGCCGATTTTTAGTCGCACGTCTTGCCAAATACCGATGTTGCGGTCGCGAATCCCCGGAATCCAGTCCCAGCCCATGGCGGCGATGAATGTGGGGCCGTCAATGCTGAGCGCACCGCCATTGAAGCCTTGTCCGGCAATTGTAGACTGCTCGTGAGGTATGCCCGGATTGTTTGGCGGCAAAATATGTACCGCCAAGATGTTTGTGCCTGACTTTTTGATGTTATTGGTCACGTCAAATTCGCCACGGATGAACGCGCCCGTGATATTTCCCAATTTTTTGCCATTCAGAAAAATTTCCGCACGGTAGTTTATGCCGTTAAAAAGCAATGTAACGCGCTCGCCGGCAGCAATTTGAGGTGCTTCAAACGCATTACGATACCACCAATCCATCCGGCAAAGTGTGTCCGGAATCGCTAAATTATTGAGCCCAAAATAGGGGTCGGGATACACGCCTTGATTGACCAAAGTGGTCAAAACGGTGCCGGGGACGGTTGCATTCAGCCAATTTTTTGTGTCGAAATCCGGTGCAAAAATCGATTGTTGGCTTTCGAGTAATTGTGTATTTGTCCCCAGCTCCCAACCATCAGCAATTATCCATTCGGCTCCCGCACTCCCCTCAGGCTGGTATTCACTTCCCATGAGGGGGGTGAGGGGCAAGCCTGCAATGACGTCTTGCTTGGCTTTGCGGACGGATGTTTGAAATGGGGCCTTGCCTACCGGCAATTCCGATTGTGGTTGCGGAGCTTGAAGTCCCGTCCAGAGTTGTGTTAAACTTTGTCCGAATGAATATGCGGACAAACTGATTATGAAGCAAAATAGCAGTAGTTTTTTCATTTTGTGTGTTTTTTGTGTATTTTTATTTCGATGATTTTTCGGATGCAAAGTTACAAAAAATGCTGAAATTGACAGCACCGTAGATGCGGCGTTGGACAAAGTGATGTAGGCCGGAAAAGTCGTATTCTTTGGGGTGTTCCATTACAAAAACGCCGTTTTCGTGCAAGAAATTCTTGGATAGAATGAGTTCGGGGATGTGTTCAAAGTCTTTCAAGGCGTAAGGCGGGTCAGCAAAAATAAAGTCAAACTTCTGCTGAGTTGTTTCCAAAAAGCGAAAAACATCCATTTTGATTGGCTTTAAGCGGTCGTCTTTCAGGAGTGCCTGCACTTTTTTGATAAAAGCATGGTGCGCGGCATCTTGTTCGATGCAAACCACCTCTTGACAGCCACGCGAAAGCAGTTCAAAGCTGATGCTGCCGGTTCCGGAAAATAAATCCAAAGCCGTAGCGTCCTCTAAATCCATGAGATTAGACAGCACATTGAACAAATTTTCTTTGGCAAAATCTGTTGTAGGTCGTGCCTTAAAACTTTTTGGCACTTCAAAACGCCTGCTTTTATATTTTCCGCTAATAATGCGCATTTTCTAATTATCAATTAATTTTGAAACCAATTTTTGATGAGGTCGACATCTATATTTTGTTGAAACACAGATAGTAATGAGATATAATAGTCAATCAAAGCCGCAATAAAGACCAGTATTGTGAACACAAACAGCCAACTTTTCCATTTTCGGATGGATAAGGTAAAATAGTGAGCAATCAGCAGTGTTATAGGGATGTAAGTAATTAACTGCCAACCGTAGTTGGTGGTTGTTTGCAGCAAAAAGAAGAAAAATACAACAATTGCAAAAAAGTATAAATAGCTCAAAATGGTGATGGTACGCACTTTTTCAGAAATGCCTGACATGAAAATTTTCCCGCCGGCCAAAATAAACAAAAACGTCAAATAAGCGGTAATCACCCATTCGCACAGACTAAAAAGCTCAAAATCAAGGTTCCATTGCGTATCAAAAGTGGGTAGAGCGGCAATAAAAATTGTCGGGTCATTTTTCACAATACTCCAAGTAAATATCAAAAAATAAACCAGCGCAAAGCCCATCCAGGAAGCAAAAAAACTCCGTAGATTCAGGCTCTTAAACAGATACATTCCAATCCAAAACAGGGGCAAAAAATACAGCACAGGCGTCCACAGGAAGCTCCCCAGGGTTAGTAAAATAGAGATGTTGAACGCGCTCAACTGCGATTTAGACTGTTGGTAAATCATAAAAAGGGAATAAAAACACAGCAAAATAGTCAATGCCATCAAACTGCCCAACCAATCATCAAAATAGTTTGGATTAGTACCCACAAACAGCAGGTATAAAAATGCCGGTAACAGCGTTCGCTGTCGAATCACCAAGAAAATTTGTGTCAAAGACAAAAGCGCGGCAGCTATGGCGATTTGCATGCCGGTGGCAGTCCACAACTGCCACGACAGGCGATTTTCCGCCAGCACCAAGCGCACAATCACGAAAATTACCAGCGCCAAAATGAGCGGCAAGCGATTGGTGATAAAGTTTTTTTGTAATTTTTTAATATCCACTTTTTTAGAGTTTAGTTATTAGAGCAGGGACGACACTTTATTAACCGTAGACTTCAGTCTACGGACTGCCTGCCACACGCAACCTTCACCCCGCAGGGGTGACACTTGATAGTGCCGTCCCTGCGGGACTGTCAAGTGCTCATTTCTATACCGTAGACTGAAGTCTACGGTTAATAAAGTGTCGTCCCTGCGGGACAAGGCGCCGTTTGCAAAATATAGCACCTCAAAAAAAGATTTAGCCTTTTTAAATCGTGCTGTTTTATTTTCTTCCATATTATTTCGCTAACTTTATTAATGGTTATCGGATATTGCACCTAATGTGAATTCCCTACGGGAAATTGTTGAAAGGGAGAGCATCTATTTTCTATTGATATGCAAGTCCTAACGGACTATTTGCCCGTAGGGCATCCATATCAATAGAAAATGACATTCCACCCAAGTGTTATAGCCCAGAGGGCTTTCACCTTATTTTTAGGTATTATATCCAGCATTCATTTAACTAAACTCTATTCCAATGTCTTTTCTGTAATATTTATCTTCAAAATCAATTATTTCTGCGTTTGCAAACGACTGATTCAAAGCCTCTTGTATCGTGTATCCATACGAGCTGATAGCAATTACGCGTCCGCCGTTGGTCACGATTTGATTGTCTTTTTCGGCGGTGCCTGCATGAAAAATCAGGCTGTTTTTGACCTTATCTAAGCCTGTGATGTTTTTGCCTTTGGCATAATCGCCCGGATAGCCGCCTGAAACTAACATCACGGTGGTCACGGCTCGCGGGTCTGTTTGCAGGTCTTTTTCAGCCAAATTGCCGTGCGCAACGCCCTGCAATAAATCCACCAAATCAGACCGGATGCGCGGCATTACCACTTCCGTTTCGGGATCGCCCATCCGGCAGTTGTATTCGATGACCATCGGCTCTTCGTCCACTCGAATCAATCCAACGAAGATAAATCCTTTATACTCAATGTTTTCCTTTTTCAGTCCTTCGATTGTCGGAATCACAATGCGTTCTTCCACTTTTTTCATAAACGCCTTATCTGCGAATGGGACGGGACTTACGGCACCCATACCGCCGGTGTTCAGACCGGTGTCGCCTACCCCGATGCGTTTGTAATCTTTGGCCTCGGGCAAAATTTTATAACTCGTGCCGTCGGTCAGCACAAACACCGAACATTCGATGCCGGAAAGAAATTCTTCAATCACGACCGTTTCGCTTGCTTTGCCAAAACGGCCGTCCAGCATGGCTTGAAGTTCGCGGATGGCTTCATCCAAGTCGTTGATAATCAGCACCCCCTTGCCGGCAGCCAAGCCGTCGGCTTTTAGCACGTAGGGCGCTTTTGTTTCGGCTTTGCTCAACAACCGCAAAAAGTCTATCCCTTCGGACAAATTCGCTTGTGTAACGCTCAAATAGCGTGCCGTTGGTATCTTGTGGCGCATCATAAACGCTTTTGCAAAATCTTTGCTGCCTTCTAATTGGGCTCCGGTTTTTGACGGTCCAATCACGGGAATCGCTTTCAAAGCATCATCCGCCTTGAAAAAATCGTAAATGCCTTGCACCAACGGGTCTTCGGGACCCACGACAACCATACCGATGTCATTGGTCAGTGTAAAATTTTTCACGGCGTCAAAATCTGTTGCCGCAATCGCCACATTAGTGCCAACCGTTGCCGTACCTGCATTGCCCGGCGCAATAAACAGATAATCTGTCTGCACACTTTGTGCCAATTTCCAAGCCAAAGCGTGCTCTCTTCCTCCAGATCCTAATAGTAGTATGTTCATAAGTGCTATTTATTAGGGCAAAGGTAATACTTTTTTTGCAAATACAAGTATCATGGGCTGACAAATTCGCATGGTCGACCGCATTTTGTGATGATTGATTCGTAAGCATGCCACTTGACTTTCGCCCCTTGTCCCGTAGGGACAGCCCTTTATTAACCGTAGACTTCACTGAGAGTTGCATGAGAACAAAAAAATTATTTTTATGCTAATATCAAATTCTCACGATCGTCGAATTGCTAAATGAAGCCTGTGACGCCAAAGCCATCGTAGAATATGACGAAAATGCTCGCAAGCAGCTACTCCTAAAAAATCGCGATATTTGATGTGATTGTGAAATCGCAACATTGAGCTGTTATTCAGGCAGCCGCACTAAGCCTCATGTTTTTTTATTTATCGAAAAAAAAGCACCGACTCTCAACAAGTCAGTGCTTCCTTTCAATAGTTACGGTTTATTTTTTTAGTCCTGATAGGGGTTCCCTCGGGAAACCCCTATCAGGACTTGACACGTCGCCTCATTCACCAGACGAGAGCCTGGTTTTGGTACTACGACCGCGACATCGGTTATCGAAGCGGCGGAAATTGTTTAAATTTCCCCCACGCAGAACGATCCATGCAATGCGTCGGCATATGTTTCCAAAAACGACCAAGTTACGGACGGTGGCGGCATCATCGCTACCATGTAAGGACGGGCAGCCCAGTTGGCCGACGTTCCCCAAGACGCGACCGAGCTAGACCAAACCATTTCATACGCTCCGTACCAGAGGCCTTTTGCCCTTCCGACAGAGCTCGTGGCGTAGGCGACCGCGTCTTGGATGGTCCCTAGCCGCATCCCATGGTGAGCGCAATTTTCGAGAGCATCCCACCATGTCAAATCGGTAGACTCTATAAATATGCACAAATGGCGCGGTCCGATAAATGCGGGTGACCCGTATTTAAGCTCGCAGTCAGCATCAGTTGGAGGCGGTCCCGACACAAATCGGGTAATATTATATGCGCGGTACATTGCGGGTGTCACCACGCCGGCGGTCGTTTCAGTGGCGAGCGACGCGGTTGCCGTCACCACGATGTCCCCGCCATTAGTATAGGTTTGCGGAGGACCGGCCGTGATCCCGCCTTCTGTCGCAGTAGCAGTACCCTGAACCTGGATCGTCCCCGCGTTCGCCAAACTCCCGGCCGACCCAGTCGTGTTCTGATTCAGCGTCGGCACATCACTGGCAACAATCGCGCGATAACTTGGAGCTCCGGCCGCGCCATTCGGTGCAGCAAGAAACGTCTTCGCAGTTTGTGAACCGCTTAACAAGTTGTATTGAGTCGTGGACATCAAACCATTAGCGCTCGCAGAGGCCAGAGCGCTTGGAATTGTCACATTATGCGCACCCGCAGCCGTCAATCGCCCCTTCTCATCCACCGTGAAGCTCGGCACCGAGAATGCACCACCCCAACCGGGTGATTGAGCGGACGTTTGACCATAAGCGTCCGCAGTCACCGCCGTATTCGTCAGCGTCGTGGCGATCGTCCCCGAGCCAATTTGCGTAGCCGGCGCCGTCACATCACCCGTAAGAGCAAGCGTCTGCGTTTTGACCACCTTAACGGCGAGAGAGTCAAGCACGGCCGTCACGGACGGAGCCATAGTCGTGCTCGCCGTCATACTATTTTGCACCTGCGTCGGATGCACGTGATCGCCCGCAGCATAGCCCTTCGCTGCCGTGCCTACGGCAGCTGTGCCGGCGATTAGTG
>BNTP01000098.1 GCA_025996695.1 Bacteroidia bacterium
GGCGCAAAGAAAACGACCGGCACTTTTTCGGTCATCAACGACACACACAATCATCAGAATACCCTGAAAGTGCTTACGGAACGTTTGGCGTTGCTCGCTTCGGATTACACCGTTTGGAACGGCGATTTGGTTAATGGCTTCGACAGCGCCAATACGGCAGTGGAAGCTGTTTTGCGACCCGGCAATGCCGCCTTTGCCACAGAGAAACCCATGCTTTTTGTGCCGGGGAACCACGATTACCGGGGTGTTTGGGCGAGAAACAGTTCGCAACTCCTTCCGGCATGGGAGCATCTGGCACCGGAAAATCGCGCTTTCGGACGAAATTTCGTCGTTCGCACCGGACCGTTGGCATTGATTGGCCTGGACACCGGCGAAGACAAACCGGATATTCATTCGGCTTGGGCAGGTATGGCGCGATTTGAGCCTTACCGCGCAGCACAGTGCGACTGGCTGGAACGGGCATTACTCAGTCCGGCTGTGGCCACAGCACCGTTTGTCGTGGCGTTCTGCCATATTCCACTCTATTCGGCTAATCCGAACGCCAACGGCGGCGATTCGTTGGAGGGATATGCGGCTTTTCAACGTCAAGCTGCCGATTTGTGGGAACCGCTTCTTTCTAAATATGACGTTCAAAGCGTTATTACCGCTCATCAACACCGTTTCAAATACGACCCTGCAACGCCGGAGCGAACTTGGGCGCAAATTCGCGGCGGCGGTCCCAATTTAGACAAAGAAGTAACAGTAATACACGGAAAAGCGGAAGGACAATTCATGGAAATTGTTGTTGAAGACGTAAGCAAAGGAACAGAACTTGGACGCTGGAAGTTTCCGAAGCGAAATATTTAATAAGGTGAAGCTAAATTGTTCATTGTTTTATCGACTGCATCGCACACAAACGTGAATAATAGCCGTTGAGGCTCATCAACTCGTTGTGCGTGCCGCGTTCAACAATTTCGCCTTCGTGCATCACGCAAATGAGGTCGGCATTGCGAATGGTGGACAGCCGGTGCGCAATGATGATGGTGGTGCGATTTTGCATCAGCTTTTCTAAAGCGTCTTGCACCAAGCGTTCGGATTCCGTATCCAAAGCGGAAGTCGCTTCATCAAGAATCAGGATTGGCGGATTTTTCAGCACCGCGCGGGCGATGCTGAGGCGTTGACGTTGGCCGCCCGACAATTTGCAACCCCTGTCGCCAATATTGGTGTCAAAACCGTCGTCTGTCGCGATGATAAATTCGTAGGCATTGGCTACTTTGGCCGCCGCAATGACATCTTCCGGCGTGGCGTTGGACACTCCAAACGCGATATTGTTGAAAAAAGTGTCGTTAAAAAGGATGGCTTCCTGATTGACAATGCCCATCAGCTGGCGCACATCGTGCACCTTAGCTTCCTGAATAGCCGTTCCGTCAATCGTGATTTGGCCTTTTTCTACATCGTAAAAACGCGGCAATAAATCCACCATCGTCGATTTTCCGGAACCGGATTGACCGACCAGCGCGACTGTTTTCCCTTTGGGAATGGTTAGATTCACGCCTTTTAGCACCCAATTTTCTTTGTATTTGAACCAAATATCCTGATAATCAACTTGTTCGTTGAATTGAATGGGTTTCGGATGGATTGGGTCGATGATATTCGACTCTGCCATCAAAACTTTGTCGACCCGCTCCATCGACGCCAACCCTTTTTGAATGGCATAAACGGATTTGGACAGGTCTTTGGCAGGATTGATGATCATGTAAAAAATCGTCAGGTAATAAATAAATGAGCTGGCTGAGATTGGACTGTTTGCCGACAAAATCAGCGTTCCACCATACCAGAGCACGATTGCCACCGTCACCGTGCCCAGCATTTCACTCATCGGGTGCGCCAACTGCTGACGCCGGAAAATTCGCACCGTCGTCTGCCGAAATTGTTCGTTGATTTTGTGAAACCGCGCCTCAATTTTTCGTTCGGCATTGAACGCTTTGATGATACGCAATCCGCCAAGTGTTTCTTCGATTTGCGACATCAGACCACCCCATTGTTGCTGTCCTTCAAAAGATTTGCGCTTCAGTTTTTTGCCTATTTGCCCCATCACATAACCCGCAATCGGCAGCATAATCAGCACAAACAGAGTGAGTTGCCAACTAATCAACAACATGCCTGCCAGGTAGAGAATAATGTAAATGGGGTTTTTGAACAGCATGTCAAGCGAACTCATTATCGAATTTTCCACCTCGTTGACATCGCCCGAAATACGCGCGAGAATGTCGCCTTTCCGTTCTTCGGAGAAAAACGCCAACGGCAGCGAAATGATCTTGTCATTGATTTGATTGCGAATGTCGCGCACCACCCCCGTGCGCAGCGGAATCATGAAATAGGACGCAAAATACATCGCCGCAGTGCGAAAAATGGTGGTGATAATCAGGAAAAGTCCCAAAATAATCAGAATGTAAGCGCCTCCATGCGCCTGCGTGGTGTCAACAATAAACGCATTTAAGTTGTTCTGCAACACTTCTTTGAACGAATCAATCGAGAAATTTCCCCAATCTAAAGGCATGTAGCTGGCAACTTCGGGCGCTTCGATTTTGAACAAAATATTCAAAATAGGGATGATGCTGACAAAAGAAGTCAATGTCAAGAGGCCAGACAGCACCGTCATCAAGATATTTAACCACAAATATTTTTGATACGGGGGCACAAACCGTCGAAGTAATCGCAAAAAGTCTCTCATTTTTTATTCATTTTAGATGCATTAACGTGCTCGCTTGACCGTTGGTGCTTTCTTGAAATTGTCGATTCCGTCACTCTGAATTTGCATCTCTTCAAAGAGGATGGCTTCCGGCGCAATGATGCTCACGATGCTACGCCCGAATAGGGTGTTTTCAATCGTTTCTTTGTCCGACACCGCAATTATTTTTTTGAAAATCTGCGAATTAACGTTTTTGATTTCAACCGCACGCACCCGCTTCTCGGAGCCGTCGGTCACGCTCACTTGATACAATTCTTCGGGTGCAGAGTCAAACTTGCGAATGATGTAAGCATAGTCGTAGCCTTCCTCTTTGGCCCGTGTCAGCAGCTCTTTTTTCAATTCTGTCTGACTTTTGGTGCGCGTGTCGGAAAAGCGGAACACACCACTGCCTGTTTCGTGCGACAGATTGGTCGTAAACAGCGCATGACCATTGGAATGAGGCACTTTTGGCGTTGGGACGCGACCGTTCAACAATGTTTTCAAGATTCCATTTTCCACCAAAACGGTTTTTGCGGGCGGTTCAACACCCTCGGCATCTATTGGAGCATAGCCTAAAAGGCGTTGACCGTTATATTCCGGCGTTCCTGTCAAATCTTCAATCGAGATTTCGCGAGCCGTGATGCGCTTGTTCATCATCTCTTCGATGTCATTTCCGCCGTATGCAAATCCGCTGGATGTCAACGGTTTACGCTCGGCAATCAGCGACACATCGCCCCACATAAAATTGGTATAGACTGTTGAAGTCACGGCTTTGCCCTCAAACAAAATCGGTCCGGAATACGACTCTTTCAGTTTGGGCGCACGCAGCAGTTCGATGAATTTTTTTGCCGATTCCCGACATTTTGCCTGCATATCGGCCACAGACGGCAATTCATTTGGGGAGGCAAACAGCATCTCGAAGCCAGCATTCAATTTTTCGCCCTCGTCGGTGTGCCCTTTCACGACGGATTGCACCGATACAAAAGCGATGGGATAACGGAATTGCGTTCCTTCGGTATTGTAAAAATAGGCCGTTGCCTCAACTAATTGCAGCGATAAAATTCCTTCCAAAACCTCCGGATAATCGTTGAAAACTTTGGAAACTTGTTTGGCGTATTCTTCGTAACGCGAAGCCTCTCCCCCGACCCCTCCCTTCAAGAAAGGGGAGTCAGCACCAAATCCTCCTGAAAAAGAGCGCACCCCAAGTCCCCCTGAAACATCAACCTCCCCTGATAAGGCGCCTGTTCCAAGTCCCCCTGAGGGGGATTTAGGGGGCTCTGGCTTATCCCAATCGGGCAATTCCAAATCTTTTGCCGGAATATTTAGCTGCTTGATGGTGGCAATTTTTTGTTCGTAAGTTTCAGCGGCATGCTTGTAAATGGCATCCAAATCGCGCCAAATGGTGTGTCGAATAGCCATTTCGTCGTTTTCGAGGGTTGGTGAACCGTCAAAACCCGTTGCGCTGCCGCCGGTTGAACCGCGAAAATTCTCGTCCGAGCATTGATAATCGCCCAGCAACATGCGTGTGCCAGCTGTGCGTTTTTCGTCAAAATCAGAGCCTATCAAACTGCCTAGGGATGCAACCACGTTCAATCGACGCAAATCACCAATGGTATAAGAAATAAAGAAAGGCGCAGCTAATCCGCTCATTTTCAAACTGTCTAATCCGCGATTGACTTCGGCTTGCATAGCGCGAAAAATGGCGACGGAGCCCCCTAAATCCCCCTCAGGGGGACTTGGGGTAGGCTTTTCAGCAGGGGTAGTTGATGCATCAGGGGAAGTTGGGGTAGACTTTTCAGCAAGGGAAGTTGATGCATCAGGGGAACTTGGCTTAGTTTCTGCTACAACAAGCTCCCCTGATAAGGCGTCTGCCCCAAGTCCCCCTGAGGGGGATTTAGGGGGCTGTGGCAACAACGGCGGCTGTGTCTGACTTTTTGCGCGCTTTTGCGTTTCGATGTGTTTGACAAACAGGGCAGGAGCAGTTGCTGAAACGGGAACGCTGCCCGATTCTGCGCCACACACGCCGTTAAAAGTGGCATACGTTTCGCCGCAGGCTTCGATTTGGGCAAACATCGCCAGCGGGGTGCCAACCATGTCCACGCCGCGCACCAATTCGTTGGGACGACCGTCGACATACACGCGATAGACGACTAACGGCGTGACATTGAACGAGTTAGGCGAGTAGCGGCTGGTGGTTGTGAAGCCGCCGGACACCTCTTTGAAGTAGTAGGCATAATCTTTGCCTTGCGACTTGGCTTCCTTGCGCAATTTCTTTAACAGCTCGTCGTCCGAAAAGCGTTGTGAACTCTCTACCAGCAAGTTAGATTGCCGTGACATCGGGGTTGCGCCAATCGCTGCCCGTCCGTGACCGTTGGAATGAAATTGTCCCTCAATCGGCGTGCGCGACATCAGGAAGTTGCGCAAAACGCCGTTTTCAACTACCTTGACGCGTTGTGCAGGGATACCCTCGTCATCAAAAGTGTAGGCGCCAACCAAAGGCGTTTTTTGAAAATGGGAAAGCGTGGGGTCGAACGTCACAGAAAGATGTTTCGGCAAAACACGTTCGCCAATTTTCTTCTTAAACGTCTGTGCGTCAGTTTCTTGTTTCAATCGTGAACCTTCGATGCGGTGTCCGAAAATCTCATGAAAAAAGACGCCTGCAGCCTCCGGCGACAGAATAGCCGGGCCGGTAAACGACTCCACAACAGGGGCTTTTTTGAGTGCAGACAGCGTGACGGACAATTCGCGTGCGGCCTTGATAACCGTTTCATCGTCAGGCATTTCGTCCAACGAAAATCCCATCCACGATTTCAGCAATGGCAGATACATGCCATCGTCGGCAATCGTGTGAGCCGTCAAAAACAGTTGGACGGACACGGCGTTTTCCGCCGATTCGCGCCCTTCGGTGTCAATAAAAATTTTGCGTGTGAGCGACACCATGAAATAGGCGGAACCTCCCTGCAAATCCGAATTTTCGTTGAAAACAGCGGAGTATTTCTTCACTTTTTCTTCCAATGCTTTGGGGTCGATTTTCAAATCTGCCCACTGAATCGGCTTTTGGTAGGTGTTGACGACGGCTTCGTGCGAAAAATCGGGCGATTTGTCTTCCTGTTTCACTTTCACCGCCATGTTGGCTTTCACTTGTTCGTAAGTTTGGATGCTTTCCTTATATAGTTTGTCCAACTGCATCCAAATCGTGGTTTTCAAAACCTTGTCGTTGGGTTCGTAGGGCACATAACCGCCTTCGATGGACAGCCCGCCATCGCCGGATTCGCGAATTTCGTGCGAATTATCTAATGTGTAATCGCCTACACGCAAAGAAGTTGTGAGAATATGCGTGGGTGAATTGAGCACTGCTTTGTCCTGCAAATACCCCAAATTGGCCGATGCCCCAATATTTTGCACCTCACTCAAGCGCGCAAACCCGTAATAAGCGGGAATCGGCTGCGCTTTCAGCACCTCGAAATTACGGTTAAGCTCCGTCTTAATCGTATTAAACACAGGGTCTTGTGCCCAACAGGGGGGCGCAAGCACCAACAAAAAACTCAAAAAAACTACAAATCGCCTACCCATAATTCTCATTGTCAAGATGTCGTTTCACATCATAATATTAATGTTTCAAATACCATCTATATAATTTTTCCACACCTTGGGTCACGTCAATTTTGTGGTGCCACCCCAGCCGGTGCAGTTTGTTCACATTGGTTACTTTCTGCATCGTGCCATTCGGCTTTTCGGTGTTAAACTTGAATTTGCCTTCGTAACCTACTTCCTGCGCGATGATGTTGGTCAATTCCATGATGGAAATTTCTTTTCCTGTGCCAATGTTGATGTGGGTGTTGCGAACTTCTTTTCCGACCGGCATCAAATCTACGAAATCAACGTTTTCCATTATAAATACGCAAGCATCCGCCATCTCTTCGCTCCAAAGAAACTCACGCAAGGGTTTTCCGCTACCCCAAATTTCCACGCTATCCTTTGTAATGCCATATTTGCGCAGCTTTTCCATGATCACATCTTGCTTGTCATTGCCCGTAACACCCTCAATCGGCCATTTGTTTAAGTCGTCACAAATATCATCCCAGTAACCTTTCATCAAGCTTTTGGCGAGATGCACTTTGCGCAAAATAGCCGGCAACACATGCGATTTTTCCAAATCAAAATTATCATTTGGACCATATAAATTGCTGGGCATCACCGCGATGTAGTTTGTGCCGTATTGAATATTATAGCTTTCACACATTTTCATGCCGGCAATTTTCGCGATGGCGTAAGGCTCGTTCGTGTATTCCAACGGGGAAGTCAACAAGCAACCTTCGGGCATCGGTTGAGGCGCCTCGCCGGGGTATATGCAAGTGGATCCGAGAAACAATAGTTTTTTCACGTCATTCAAATAGGACGCATGAATGACATTATTTTGAATTTGCAGATTCTCATAGATGAATTGTCCGCGAAACATGGTATTCGCGATTATCCCGCCTACCTTGGCTGCAGCCAAAAACACATATTCCGGTTTTTCTTTTTTGAAGAACTCAAAAACAGCTTTTTGATCCAACAAATTCAATTCCTTCGATGAGCGGGTAAGAAAATTGGTGTATCCTTTCCCTTGCAAATTCCGCATGATAGCGGAACCAACCAAACCTAAATGTCCGGCAACAAACATTTTCGCATTATTTTCCATCTTATGCTCCTAAATTTTAGAAATAATTTACAAAAGTACGCCTTTTTATTGACATCGCCAAATTATTGTTGAATTAAGCAGCAACGCATTAAAAAAATAAAAAAAGGAGCGGTTATTAACACAACCATTTTCTTGGGGAGCTGTAATAATTATTTGTGACATAATAAAATAATGCGTAATTATTAGTAATTTTGCAAAAAGACACTACTAATATGACATCACTTCATCGAACATTCAGGAAATTACAAGACCCGCGGATACACAGGAAAAAGCAGCATTCATTGCTGGATATAGTTATTCTGAGCATCTTAGCGGTTTTATGCGGGGCGGAATCTTATGACTCTATCGAATTATTTGGTAAAACAAACTTGGCATTTCTCAGACAAATTCTTGAATTGAAAAATGGTATACCCTCGCATGATACAATCAATCGCGTATTGTCCCTATTGCATCCGCGAGCTTTTGAACGTCTGTTTATGGAATGGGCTAATACATTGAAAGGCAGCCAAGTGATGGAACATGTTATCGCTATTGATGGGAAAACGGTTCGCGGTTCAAAAGACAGTTTTCACCATACCTCTGCGGTACATTTGGTACACGCATGGAGTGTGGAAAACAATATCTGTTTGGGTCAAAGAAAAACGGAAATGAAAAGCAACGAAATTACAGCGATACCCGAATTGTTGGACTTGTTGGAGATAAAAGGGAGTATTATTACGATAGATGCCATGGGGACACAAACCGCTATTGCTGCGAAGATTATTGACCTGGAAGCGGATTTATATTCTGGCGGTAAAAGACAATCAAAAAGCTTTACGGGAAGAGGTAGAAGCCACTTGTAAGCGTAATCGTCCTGTATTTGATT
>BNTP01000099.1 GCA_025996695.1 Bacteroidia bacterium
TGGAAGTACCGTTTTGAGTGGTCGCATAGACCTGTGCTTCCATTGCCGGAATTGTAGTGCCGGTAGCAACCGTAATTGCATTATTCTTTGCAGGTATCGACGGCGAATTAGGTGAAAATGTCGCATTGCCACTGAAAGTGCTATTGCCACTAAAAGTACTGTTTCCGGTGGATGTTAGACCGCCGGTGAATGTCTTGAGGCCTGCAAGCGACTGATTTTTTGTGTAAACAGAATCCCGGAAATCGTTTGAAGCCCTGCTTGCCGTGTTATAAACCTGCGCCTCTGTGGCAAGGGCTTGCGTGCCGGTAGCTGCGGTAATTTGATTGTTTTTGACAGGTACTATCGGGGCAACTGCGAAGGTTTTTACGCCTTGAAGTGTTTGTGCTTTTGTATAAACAGAATCGCGGAACGTGCGCAAAGCGTACAGCAATAAACTGTCTTCTGAACCTCCCGCCAAGTTGTTAGCTCTTTCTATTACAGGCAGATCGGCAGCAGCGATTGGGCGGAAAGTCGGACGTCCGTTAGCTGCCGTTGGTGCAGCAAAGAATGTTTTTGCCGGCGTGCTGGTCGGCAATTGCGGAACGGACATCGTAAGGGTTCCTGTGAACTCCTTGTTTCCGGCAAGGGTCTGTGCTTTTGTATAAACCGAGTCCCGGAAAGCGTTTAGAGCGTTGAGCGTATTGCTCGTGCCTGTTTGTGCAGCATACACCTGTGCTTCGGTGGCTAAAACGGTAGGATTGTTTCCGGCGGCTGTTGCTTTGCTCGGTACTGTCGGTGATACCGTCGAGAAAGTGGTCGTGCCACTGAGAGTCTTGTTGCCTGCCAGTGTCTGCGCTTTTGCATAAACAGAATCACGGAAAGTGTTCAAAGTGCTCGCGCCTTGTGTGCTTTTCGATCTGATAGAGTCAAGAAGTGCCCGACCTTGGGTAGCAGACAAGGCGTTCATGGTTGAAGCGGCATCCGGCAATTCCTGTACGCGTGGCAGGAGTAATCCGCCTGACGCGCCGTCCAATTCCAGGACCGCTCCCGTTGTCACAGGTGTGGTCGGGTCGCCACCAATTTTTACTTGCGCTGTACCTAATGTCCATAGGCCGGCGCTTAACAGCACTGCTGCAGAAATGAAAAGGATGCTTTTCCTCTGCGTTTGTTCTTTCTTTTTCGTTTTCATTTTACTTAATTATTTTATATTACTAAATCTATTTTTTCTTCTCCCCGTCACGTAGGGCGTCGCCCCCCGCATTGCGCTTCGCTTGTACGAGGCAATCATTGTTCTTAACTACAAATTCACGAATTGCCCTGCACGGCGCTTTGCTTGTACAGGGTTATCAATATCACACCCCATACGGGGAGGAGTAAGACTGTACAGTCTTTTTGCTCCCCTGCCAAATTTTCAACTCTAATATCTAAACTCTAATATCTAAACTCTAAACTCTAAAAAAAGTTTCCCCCACAAGATCTAAACGAGAGAGTGAGAATGAAACGAAAGAGCGCAGCCTGAATCCGGTGCGGAAAACTTTTTTTTCTATATTTTTGTCCAAAAACGACGATTCCTGTTAAGAGTCGGGCTTATATTGAGTATCAAGGAGTTACGAGGCAAAAAACCCGCTTCGGTACCCACTTTTGCACCCAAAAATCACCCATTTTTCGGGTGAAAAAACCCGATTTTTTTCACATAAATTAAGAGTTTTTTGCCAAACTTTGTTAAATATTTGTTTGGTAAGTCTATAAGCAGTACCTTTGTTCTCGAAATGAAAATGACTTCGTTTCGACAAAATAAAAAAACGAGGATTCTTAACAGGAATCCTCGTTTTTGGGTAAAAATGGGGGCGGAAAATTCGGAGGTTTAGAGCATTTTCAAAGGTGGTGCTTGGGGCGGAAAAGGGAAAGTTTGGGGATCAGCAAAAATCCTGAGCATCGAGAAGGTGAAAGGTGAAAGATGTCAGCCCTAGCGGGCTTTCACCTTCTACCTTTCATGTTTCTCCCGTTACCTACCACCTTCCACCTAATACCTTTTACCGCTCACCTTACACCATCATAATTTTGATGCGGTTGCCACGGCTGCCAAAATATTACGCGCCTCGTGAACATCTTTCTCTAATTGTTGTTGCAACTCGGAAAGATTCGGAAATTTAGCTGACGGTCGCAAATAATCGACAAATTTCACTTGTAAAACTTGTCCGTAAAGGTCTTCGTCGAAATTAAATAGATGCACTTCGATGCGCAATTCATCTTGTTTCGCAATGCTGGGGCGTTGACCAATATACGCCATGCCCCAATTCATACGCCCATCCGGCAAATGAACGTGCACGGCATAAGCACCCTCTTGGGGGAGAATTTTCAGGGGTTCAACCGGTTTCAAATTAGCCGTTGGGAAGCCGATTGTGTTTCCCAAACGATCGCCTTCCACCACATTACCTGTTAGCGTGTAGGTATAACCTAACATTTTGTTGGCTGCTTGCATATTGCCTGTGGCAATGGCTGTGCGGATGGCTGTTGAACTGATTGGCGAATGTGATTCGTCCTCACAGTCAGGACCGGCATACCCCGCACCTACGGGGTGGATCGTCATGCCGCAGGCAATGCCGTAAGCAACATAATTTTGAAAATCATCTACACGCCCTTTGCCGAATCGATGGTCGTAACCGATCAATAATTCTTTGATGAGCAGCTGTTCGCGTAATATCTTTTGAATAAAATCTTCTGCCGATGTGGACGCAAATTCCGGTGTGAAGTCAAACATATAACAGTAATCCACTCCGGCGGCAGCTAATTGTTGCAGGCGTTCATCCAACGAAGTGAGCAATTGTGGCCGGTAATCAGATTGCAACACCTGACGTGGATGCTGTGCAAATGTGACGACAGCAGTCTTCAAGCCACTTTGACGCGCTTTTTTCTTCAACTGCTCAATCAAAAATTGATGCCCCAAATGCACCCCATCGAAAAATCCGACAGTTGCACAAGTTTCCTCGTCAATCCACTCCGCTCTATTCGCCCCAATAATTATCGTTTTCATTCAAATCATTCTAAATCACAGTTCAGACAATCATGTTTCACCGTTCAGACTACTTCTTCGTTTGCGACAAAAAGGGATATTTCAAATTTTTGGCATTAGAGAGTTCGGCTTCTGCCGCACCGAATTTTAACTTCGCTTTGATGCGCACGGGCACTCGATTGGGGTCGTCGCCAAGCCATATTTCGACAGCATTTTTAGAGGTTGTGAACACTTTATCCGTGATATCCAGATTCAACTTGATGGTGTTGTAGTGGTATTTTCCAACGTCAACCGTTTGTTTGCCGGCGTAGCGAATCGTGATATTTGCTTGGTCAATACCAAAGAAAACCACTGTCTTTTGGGAAGTTCCGATAGCCATATTATCATAATCCACCGAGCGCGCAACAAGCAACATGCTCAATATATCATAGCCAAGCGCGTTTGTGGTCATGATAGTATCCAATGGTTCACGATTCAGTCGGATACGTTTCAAATTGACCTGAGACTGTGTGCTACTAAACTTGAGCGTTTTGCCTTTTTCCCAAAAATGGGTTTTTTCTTCGTGCACCATGCGTTCGACAAACAACGGTTGCAGTGCCGGAATGCTAACGTATGAAAGCAACGTGTCACGCGTTCGATACACTTTGTCGAAAAACGAAGTTGTTTTGAGAGCCATCGACGCTTTAATGGCCGACTGACCATTATATGTGGTGGTATTCAACCGATGCACACCTGTGGCTCCGGTCATAACAATCAAGCCATATTTATACTTTATGTTGTAGGACAACTCTTCGCCGCTTTGAAAGCGAATTTCATCCTGCGCATACGCGCATCCACTAATAAGCAGACTCCAAATTAATAATAAACCACTCAATAGCAATCTAAAATGGCATTCCGGGCATGCGTTGTCCGGAAGATGACGATGGTGTTCGCGCATTTGATTTTTTTTGTCTGTCATTGCTTCTTTCTTTTTTTCTATCCTGTGCTGTTTTCTTTTCTTTCGGCTTATTTTGTATAATTTCAGCCGGTTTTTGTTGCTCAATGGGGAGTGCCGTCACTGTCCAATTCTCCGTATGTTCCATATAGCCCTTCAATTCAATGCCAACAGGAAAATAATAGACCGGCTCGGGTTGCAGGTCGGCAGCATAATCGCCCGTATCCCATTGCCCATTGGCGTTCCAATCTTCTATGTATCGCATATAATACTTACCGGGCTTAAGATTTTCAAAAATTAATTCTCCCTTTTGCACACTCGTTCGTCGAATAATTTTTCCGGCAAGATCCACCAATTCCCCAAAACCACCGCCTGTAATGCCTGAGATTGGCACATACAGATGAGCATAAAACTCCTCTGCAGGCGTCTTAAAGGTCGTTTTTGCCTGTTTATTGAAATTGCCATGAATATCTACAATCGCAGCCGAATCAATGTCCACCCGATATTCGGTGCCATACGACCAATCGTGCAAAATATAATACCGAAGCGGATTCAAAGAATCTTGCACAATGGGAAAATCGCGCTTGTGCCATAGGGTGTCCACCTTTTGGCTGATTTGAATTGCCTGTGGTAAGGGCGTCTGAATGGTGTCCGAAAAAGTGATTTTCAACGTATCCAAAACATCTAACGTTCCGCCTGGCGGTTGAAAATTCAACTGCAACCATTGAATAGAATCCGTTTCCGCCCTATCCGTTTTACCCTCCTTAGCTTTCTTTTTGGGTTCTTTTTTAGGCTTATCATCTAACAGGGTGGTATCATTTGGATTTATGGGCTTGAAC
The DNA here is from genome assembly GCA_025996695.1 of Bacteroidia bacterium. Taxonomy (GTDB): domain Bacteria; phylum Bacteroidota; class Bacteroidia; order Bacteroidales; family Azobacteroidaceae; genus Azobacteroides. Next base: position 4,766 of record BNTP01000099.1, read on the forward strand.
AGGCGCAAAACAATATTATCCGGCGTAAAACGCGTGTAGTGAACTTCTTTAAGCGTTTCAATGGTCAGGCTGTCGCGCCAAATCGTGTCCATGCGCACGGCAGGTTCAAACGACGGAACAATCAAAGAATCATCAAACGCAATCAATTCGCCCGGTTGGTCGTAGCGAAAATTGCGATTTTGTTCGCTCAAAGCAAAAATATGATACGTACCCGGCGCTACGTTGCGTATCCAAAAACGTCCTGCTTCATTGGTTTGTGAAGTGCGCAAAAACGGCAAGGTCGTGAAAGCCGTGTCCGACAAATTGGCATGAATCCCCACCATAATATTCGGCATTGGTTCCAAATTTTCAGCATCCAACACACATCCGGCAATGACCAGCGAATCAATCACATCGCCTGTCGAAAAAGCATACGTGAAGCCCTCAAGGATGTTTTTCTCGTTATTATCAGAAATAGCATCCGTGAAATCAATGGTGTAAGTCGTGTTCAGAATCAATGAATCTTTCAGCTCCACACTAATGTGTTTGCCATAAGCCTTAATCACGGGCGGCTTTTTCTGCGGCGGCGTGATGATGACTTTTTCATTCGGCTTTTCCAGCACAATATATTCGTCAAACGTGAGCAAAATCTTGTTTTTATTGGTAAGCGTAGCACCAAGTGGCGGCTCGCTACCAACAAATTTCGGCGGGTCGTAGTCATAATCGCCCCCGTCCGGGCTGGCAATACTGGCACACGCATATAGTCCACAGCATATTAGCAACAGATAAACAACGGCGTAAACTTTTCCAATGATACTTTTAACAATCATAGCCTTCACAAAATCCAACCGCCCATAGTTCAAGACGATTTATACGGCGGCAAAATTACACATTTTTATTGAGAATACGATGGCCGATGCGACAAAATATACATTTTTTATGTTCACAATATTCTTTTTTCAACTGAATCAGGGCTTGGCTGTCGCCTGCCTGCGTATTTTTCACACCCGCCTGCATAAATAAATGTGTAATCGCATTGCGCTCCGGTGGCAATGCGTTCAACAAATCAAATGCTTTTTGCTTGTAATACATATTGTCTTGCCGACATCCGTAGGCAAACAAAATCGGTGACACCGTGTTAATGAGCAAAATATCAATAGCAGACTGTCCCAAAGGTTTACTTTTCTTGTCAGCCGTTGTTTGAAAATGGTAATGCGATTGCCAATAATCGCTCACGTCCAACTTAAACAGCTTGCGATAATTTTCTATGCCATTGGTAGTTAAAACCTTGGCAAACAGCGACTGCAGTTGTTGAACAAAACCTGCCAACTGCACAATTTTGACATGCGGAAAATTATTTGGACGCAACCTCAAACGTTTGAAAATCTGATTTTCCAAAGGTGTCAGGCTGTATTTTTTCTGCAAATACTCATATTCGGATTTTAAGCAAATGTAATAAGTGTCGTCAATCGCATCCTCGTCCAGCAGTCCTGCCTGCCCCAACAAGAGAGCTTCAATTTGTAAGCTCGAATGCGCGTGCTTGAAAATGTATTTCAGCGGCAGACTTTTTGCAAGCCGTTCAAAAGCGTCATTATTGATTCCAAAACCGAAATTACGTGCCAAAGTGATGTAAAAAACAGTCTTCCAATCGCCCTGAGTCGTATCCAGCAATTGAAGAATGGTTTGCGTTTTGCGTTCGAGACGTTCGGTCAGCAAGGCGGTTTTCCAATCGCTCAAATAAATTTCCGGCACCGTTTTTATTTTGTCCAAACACGGTACAGGGTCTTCCATCTTCACAATCGACGTGTATTGCTCGTACAATTTTTCCGGAATCGGCATCACCCATTGCGGAATGAATCGCCCTGACGCATCCTTAACAACAGGCGCGTCAATAACTTCCACCACATGCAAAATAGTTGAATTGTAAGCTTTGTTGACGTCATGACTGTGATGATACCAATCGGAAGAGCGACAATGCATCTCAATATTGCCTGCCCAAACTTGTCCATCCAAGCGAATTTTCGCATTGAAAAAGTCCGGTCCGGCATCGGTATTATAAATACCCGGGTCAATCACTTCCAAAACCTGTCCTTCGACGGTTTTGAAATTGTTGGTCGCATACAATTTATGCTTCCAAACATAGTGTAGAAAGATTTCCATTTTTATTGTTGTTTTTTATGGTTATCGGATATTGCACCTAATGTGAATTCCCTACGGGAAATTGTTGAAGAGGCGAGCGTCCATTTTCTATTGATATACAAGTCCTAACGGACTATTTGCCCGTAGGGCATTCATATCAATAGAAAATGACATCCCTCCCAAGCGCTATAGCCCGGAGGGCTTTCACCTTGTTTTTAGGTATTATATCCGGTATGCATATTAAAAATTGCTCAAAGGTAGTCAACTCTTTTATAACTGCCAAATTTTTTATGTTATCTTTGTGTTATCGAATTGTTATTTTTGTGTTATCATTGCGTTATCGTTCTGTTATCATTGCGTTAAATCCCCTTTTTGCCTAATGTCATTTAAGTTAAGAAAATACGGTAGAAGTACAGATTCCAACCTCGTTACCTCATTTTCTTAACTTAATGACATTGCCTTTCCGTCCCGAGCACCCGCTCCGAAATCCCCCTCAAAACCCCGAATTTTCCGCCCCCATTTTTACCCAAAAACGAGGATTCCTGTTAAGAATCCTCGTTTTTTTATTTTGTCGAAATGAAGCCATTTGCATCTCGAAAACAAAAGTACCATATATACTCAAATCAAACAAGTATTTAACAAAGTTTGACAGAAAAAAACTCTTAATTTATGTGAAAAAAAGTGGGTGTTTTCACCCGAAAAATGGGTGATTTTTGGGTGCAAAAGTGGGTGTCGAAGCGGGTTTTCGCCTGCTAACTCCTTGATACTCAATACAAACCCGACTCTTAACAGGAATCGTCGTTTTTGGGTAAAAATCGAATTGAAAGTTTCGCGAACCATTAACAAAGTGATAGCGAAGCTTTCACAAAAAATAACAAAGAAGTATCCCGCTACGGGTTTAGGCTGCGAATGAAGTTTCATTCTCTCTCTGATCTCTTGTTTAGGCCTTGTGGCGGGAACTTTTTTTAGAGTTGAAAATTGAAAGTTGAAAGTTGAAAATTAAGAGTAGAAAATTTGCAGGGGAATAAAATAAAAAGACCGTACAGTCATTACTCCACCCCGTATGGGGTGGCATATTGATAACCCCGTACAAGCGCAGCGCAGTGCAGGGCAATTCGTGAATTCGTAGTTAAGAACAGGAAGCACAAAAAATAGATATAGTAATATAAATTTTTAATTAAGTAGAGTCTGTCCATAAATTACAAATATCAGACAGTAAATGTTTTAAGTGTCAAAAAAACATTACCTTTGCGGTATGAAAATGCAATTATTCGAGCCGCTACGGCTGAAATTTGAGAATGCGAATTGG
>BNTP01000100.1 GCA_025996695.1 Bacteroidia bacterium
CCAATTACGTTCCTCTTGCCACGACTAAGCCGCTAAGGCCTGTCACCGGTACCGGTGATAATGACGCTCTTGTAGGTGCCGCCGGCTACGGGTATGCTGCGGGTAATCACCAGCATCCCTCGCAGGTGTCAACGGTGCTTACCGGCGGTAGCACGACGTTAGCGCCATCGGTAAAGGTTGTGGCTGACTCTATCGCCGTGAAGCTGAACCGAACGAGCAAGTTTGCTTTGACGAGCGATGTGCCGGTGGCTGCTACCAATCTTGATGCGGCGACGTTTGCCACGGCGCTGGCAAATTCGGGCGTGGCAGCGAACACGTATGGAACAAATGCAACAGCGGCATTGACTCCTGCCATGAATGAAACGTTTTCTGTTCCGGGCTTCGCTGTGGATGCGAAAGGTCGCATCACTTCTGCTACCATGCATACGGTGAGAATGCCTAATTCGGTGGCGACGTCGATACTGTCCGGCACAATCGCGGATGCGAATTTGGTAGACAAGGGCACGGCAGGAAACTACGGTCCAACCGCGAATGCTACGCTGGCGTATAGTGGAACGTTTTTAGTGCCCTATATTACGACCGACGCTAAAGGGCGCGTAACGGCAGAGGCAACTCGCACGATGACGATGCCGGGAGCGCCTACGACGGCGCAATCGCTGGTTACGGCAGGGACGATTACGGTGAGCGGAACCGCGACGGCGACGGTGGGAGGTATCACGACGACAACTGCGCCTACGTACACCAGCGGTGGGAATGTGACGGTAACCGCGACGGTGCCATTAGCGACATCGACGGCTGCGGGCGCAATAACACCGGCAATGTGGGATATTCTTGAGGGCATGACACCCGCTGGGAAAAGTTATACTGACGCCTTTTGCGTTACAAAATACGGTACCGGAGCCCACATGTTTACGAATAGATCGTGCTACAAAGAAAGCCCCTCAAATGGAGGTTCGTCTCATGCATCGTATTGCCTGGGCAACCGCATGATGGTGGCAGGGTTGTATGAGTATAAAGCACTGGCGTCGGCTGGAAAGCTAACAGCGTCACGGAAATATGCATTAAACGAAACTAACGATGCTACGGGAAGCACTCTAACTACTAGCGGCTCTATGGCGATTGAAGCTACTGGGCCGAGTAATGGGACTTTAACTACGAATGGTAACTCGCAGGACGCTCATTCCGTTATATGTGTGGGATTTTAGTAGATATAGATCCACGATTCAATGCTGCCCCACCTTATCGGATAAAAAAACAAGGCTCTGCCTTGTGGAAAGGGACTTCACGTCCAAAACGATAGGGGTCTTTCGGCAAGATCCTATCGAATAGAAAAAAAGGTCTATGCATGATAATTTAAATAAGCACTGATTCATTATGAAGTGCACCCCAAAAAGTTTCTGTCTAATTTGTAGGGGTCGGCTTCATGAGAATCAGTGTTTTTTTTCTCTGTGCCGCGCACGGCAATTTACTTGGTGGCACAAAATAAAAAATGCCACACACACGATGATTGTGAAAATTGACAGGGCAACGCCAATTTTTAGCTTTCGGAGCGACCAGCCCAAGATAACAAATCCAACATTCACGCCCATCAAAAGGAAAGTGACTTGTTTGTGCGACAGTTGGCAACTCAGCAAGAGGTGATGCACATGTTTTTTATCCGCTTTAAACGGCGATTTGCCTTGCTTCAGCCGCGTCATGACCACCCGAACCACGTCGCATAGCGGTATGGCCAGCAGACAGAGAGCGAAAACCGGTGCCGATTTCATCAAGAGAAACGTACTTGATCCCAATTCGTCGTAGGCATTCATTTCACAAAATTTCACCACAAAAATATAGATAATATATCCCAGCAACAACGAGCCGGAATCGCCCATGAAGATTTTTTTCTTGCCACCATATACATTGTAAAGAAAGAAAATCGCCAACGCACCAACTAAAGTGTATGCCATCATAGACAAGGGAATTGTTTCCGCCCATTGAAAATAAACGGCAAAAGTCATGCAAATCACCATTCCTAAACCGGCAGCCAATCCGTCGACCCCGTCTATGAGGTTAATCGCATTGATGATAAATATGAAAATGAAGAAAGAAAAGAAATAACTCACCCAATCCGAAATTTCGCCAACGCCCCAAAAATCATGAAAATGCGTGAATCGCACATTGGCGCCAACGATGAGCAAAACCCCAACCAATAATTCGCCCACAAGTTTTGTCTTGCTCGAAAACTCAGCCATATCATCGTAAAATCCTACCAACCACATCACACACAGTCCTACAATGATAAACTTTTCCTTAAAATCCAAATTATACATTGAAAAAAGAAAATAAGCTATCATGAAAGAAAAAAATATCGCCAGCCCGCCAATATTGGGAACAGCTCCTTGATGTGAGGTTCGAGTATTGGTGCGCGCTATGAGGTTGTGCTTTTTTGCGGTGGACACAATATAAGGCATCAAAATGGCTCCGACTATAAATGATAACAGCCCAAGCAAAAACGGATATTGTGCCAATGTTGAATGAATTCCCATCAAATTTATTTTAAATAACAATCAAAGGTACAACATCTTTTTCAAATGAGCAAGTTTTTCAAAAAAAATCGCGATATTATCTTTGTCAGTATAAAAAAATGTTGTATCTTTGCGGAAACTTTGCAGCAAATGCAGGCTGTTTTATGCAAACACGAAAAATAGTTGCAAAAAATATTGCATTGTTCAAAATAATGGTTTACCTTTGCGGTATGGAAGCGCGATAAACCAAAACATTATAATTATATGACGAAGAAAAATTTAGGACGTTTCATGGACCTGACAACAGATTTTGGGTTCAAAACAGTTTTTAGCGAGAAAAACGAAGAGTTGTTGCTCAGTTTTTTGAATGGGATTTTTGAGGGTCGGAAAGTGATTGTTAAAATCAACCATCTACGGCTCAAGCAGTTGGGTAACAGCCCCGAAGATCGCGATGCGATATTTGATTTGTATTGTACAGATGAGGACGACAACCATTATATTGTGGAGATGCAAGTGGCTCAACAGAAGAACTTTATGGATAGATGTCTGTATTATGCAGCGATTCAAGGCAAGATATTTGATGAATTATTTGCAATAACAGAGTTAAACAAATTAAATACGAAAGATATGGAAACGTATGTATTAAGTGAGAAAAGGCGGTATGACTACCAGTTGACGGTGGACTATGCCGAGGAAAAAGGGCTGAAAAAAGGGCTGGAACAAGGTTTGATAGAAGGCGAAAAGAAAGGCCGGATAGCTGGTCGGATGGAAGGCAGACATGAAGGTAGACAAGAAGGCATCCTTTTCATTGCAAAGCAGATGAAAGGCAAGGGAGTTTCTTTAGAGTTCATTGTGTCCACAACCGGGCTTACTTCCGAACAGTTGAAAGGTATTTAGTGAAAAAGCGAAACGAGCAGAACAGGTACTTGTGCAAAATAATAACTTAGTCCTTAAAAAATGTTCATGAAACATGACACATACTAAATTGTTGGAGAGATTGCTAATCGCTTGTTTATTGATCATTGGCAATGGCACATTGCTCGTTGCCCAGCCAACGCTATATAAGCAGGTTGACAAGACGAAAATGAATCACTGGGTGGATTCGATTTTCAACAAGATGACGGCGGACGAGCGCATTGGTCAACTGTTTATTTATACTGTCGACCCTGCTCCGGCATCTCGTGCAGCCGTTCTCGCTCACATCAAAGGGCAAAAAATCGGCGGATTGCTGTTTTCCAAAGGCAGCGTCAAAGATCAGGCCGAAAGCATTAATCAGTATCAAAAAGCAAGCACCGTGCCGTTGTTTATAACCTCAGACGCCGAATGGGGGCTATCCATGCGCTTGGCAAATACGCCGCTTTTCCCGCGAAACATGATGTTAGGGGCTATTCAAGACAATGATTTAATTCGTCTGTATGGCGAAGAAATGGGGCGCGAATGTCAAGAAATGGGCATCCAAATAAATTTTTCCCCCGATTTGGACGTGAATGTCAACCCTGCAAATCCCGTGATTGGCAATCGTTCGTTTGGCGAAAATCCGCAGGACGTAGCCGAAAAAGGATTGGCTTATGCCAAAGGATTAGAAAGCAAACACGTGATTTCCGTTGCCAAACATTTTCCGGGACATGGCGACACGAATACCGATTCGCACGCCGCTTTGCCTGTCATCAATCACGACCGTAAACATTTGGATGACACGGAGTTATATCCTTTTAAGCAGTATATTGCCGGTGGCTATTCCGGCGTGATGGTTGGGCATTTGTCGATACCGGCGCTGGACGAAACATCCGGTTTGCCGGCATCTCTTTCGCCAAAAATTATTCGCGAACTTCTAAAAGATGAATTAGGTTTTGAAGGTATTGTGCTTACCGATGCGCTGGAAATGAAAGGCGCCGGACGCGCCGGAAGTGCCTGCGTGGAAGCTCTCGCGGCCGGAAATGACCTGTTATTAGGGCACACAAAAGTGGCAGAAGAAATAGCGGCCATCAAAAAAGCGTTGAAAGACAGCACGCTCAACCAAAGTGATTTGGATGCCAAATGCTTGAAAATTTTGCGCTACAAATATATCACAGGACTTAATCGGTTGAAACCCATCGACTTAAAGGGACTAAGCAAGCGGCTTAATTCGACTTATGCTGATTGGTTGATTCAAAAACTGAATGAAGAAGCCATCACGCTGTTGAAAAATAACGACGAGGCGATTCCGCTCAATCAATTGGCTAAGAGGAAGATAGCGGTTGTGTCTTTTGGCGAATCCGGACGAACGGATTTTCAAAACACGATGGCTCTTTACGATAAGTTCGACTTTCTGCAATTCCCGACCGGTACAGAAAATGCAGCCGTGTCTGCCAAATTGAAAAATTACGATGTGGTGGTGGCTGCGATTCATTCTGCAAAGTCAGATTACGTGTCGGCGGCGTTAGAAGCATTGACGCAGGCGAAAAAAGAGGTGCATCTCTGCTTTTTTATTTCACCTTACACGCTGCCGAAATATAAACAAAGTATTGTGAACGCCCAATCGGTGACGCTGGCTTACGAAAACACACCTCACGCTCAAAAGGCTGCGGCAGAGGTTATTATGGGCGGACTCCCTGCCAAAGGCAAATTGCCGGTAAGCATCAACGGGCTGTATGACTACCACGACGGGCTCACAACGGAAAAGACGCGCTTGTCTTACCAGTATCCGATGGAAGTGAATATGTCACAACGCAAATTGGATGCCATTGCGGACATCGTGAAAGAGGGGCTTGACAAAAAAGCTTTCCCCGGTTGTCAGGTGCTAATTGCCAAAAATGGCGTCGTGATTTATAATCAGTCGTTTGGTTATTTCGATTATGCGCAAACGCATCCTGTAGAAACTACGGATATTTACGATTTGGCGTCTGTGACGAAAGCGACTGCCACTTTGGCGGCGGTGATCAAGTTGGTGGACACCGGAAAATTGGGTTTGCAAGACAAGCTGAGTAAGCACGTGCCGGGCATTCGTGGGTCGAACAAGGCGGGTATAACCGTGCGAGAGGCACTGTTTCACCAATCAGGTCTGCCGGCGTTCTATCCCTTTTATCAAACACTTATAGACCCTGAAAGCTATTCGGGGTCTCTTTTTTCCGACAAACGCGACTTAGTTCATCGCGTCCATTACGACAACAAAACCTACGCCCGCACGGACTATCAATTTTTTCCACATTTGGTGTCCAAAACACCCCAAAAAGGCATCAGAAAGCAGGCGGCGGCGGATTTTTACGTGGCCGACGATATGAACGAACGCGTTGTAGCGGCGATTGCCACCGACGTGAAGTTGCGCAAAAACAAAAATTATCGGTACAGCGATTTGAATTTTATCCTGTTGAAAGAAGCCGTCGAAAACATCACGGGGCAACCGTTGGATAAATACACGGAAGAAAATATTTTTGCGAATCTTGGGGCTGCGACGACCGGATTTTTGCCGTTAAAAAAGTTCGACCGCCTCACAATCGCCCCCACTGAAAATGACGAATTTTGGCGCAATCAATTACTGATTGGCTATCCGTCGGACGAAACGGCCGCCATTCTGGGAGGTGTGTCAGGCAATGCAGGACTTTTTTCCAACGCCAACGACTTAGCCAAATTGTTGCAACTCTACCTCAACAGCGGCACCTATGGCGGCGAACGCTATTTTTCCGAAAAAACGACACGCTTATTCACCAACAGCAAAAGCCCAAGCAGTCGGCGCGGCTTAGGCTTCGACAAACCCGACAAGGCCGCCCGCACGCCGAGCAAAGTCGTCAGTAAGCTTTCCCCCGCTGGTGTGTACGGTCACGTCGGCTACACCGGCACCTGTTTTTGGGTAGACCCCGACAATCAATTGATTTACATATTCTTGACCAACCGCATCTATCCCTCGCGTATCAATTCCAAACTTTCTGAGCTTAATATTCGCGCGCGTATGCAAGATGCTATTTATGAAGCCTTGCGGTAAAAGTCGAACTGATTATCGCTAAGTATTAGGACGAAGAAATAAAGACGATGTCGCCAACATCCATGCGGTACAGTTCTTCTATTTATCAAAAAAAAGCACTGACTCCCGATGAGTCAGTGCTCCCTTCTTCAATAGTTACGGTTTATTTTTTTTCTCATCCTGATAGGGGTTTCCCGAGGAAACCCCTATCGGTTAAGGACACAAAGCCATACAAACAAGACGAGAGTCTTGGTTTCGCGTAGCATATGATGTTTAGTGTCGACTCACTGATTGATTTTATATCTCGCCAACGCATAAAGCCGTAGCGAGGCCGTCTCCCGACGCGGGCGGCGCATTTAATCCCCAATTGTTGTCAGCGGAGCGTATTCCGTGACTAGTTCGAACACCAGTATCGGAGAGCCATGCTTGGATAAACTCTACATAAGAGCCGGCCACATTATGCCAAATCGCGCTAGTCCAATAATGGGTATCTACCGGTGGGGCGATAGCACCAGTCAGCGATAATAAATGCATAGCCTCCGGACCACTGGCGAGACGCAAGCCCCGGCCGGCGCAGTTGCCAAGGGCGGTGGTTAACAGAGCGACATTAGACGACCCCCGCCAATAGCACATTTTGCCACTCACATATTTGGTATTAGTCCCATAGCGCAGCACGCACAGGTCAGCGGATGCAGGCAACGCGCCCTGCATCGCTGTGAGAAATTTGTGCGAAGTCGGGCTGACCACCCCGGCGTACGTATCGCTTGCCATTCCTGCAACCGCGTTTAGGCTTATATTTCCCCCGTTGGTATAAGTCACATCGATCGATGTATGTACTGGCCCGGCAGTCGCAGTCGCTGTACCGTTCACCGTAATCGTCCCCGCCGTCGCCAAACTCCCTGCCGACCCGGTGGTGTTCTGATTCAGCGTCGGAATATCACTGGCAACAATTGCACGATATGCCGGAGTTCCGTTCGCGGCATTCGGCGCTGCAAGAAACGTTTTCGATTTAACATATTGAAATGATTCGCAGACATCAAACCATTGTTACTGGACGTAGCTACCGCGCTGGGAAGAGTCACGGTATGCGATGTTGCGTACGTCAAGCGACCCTTCGCATCAACCGTGAAGCTCGGCACAGAGAAAGTACCTCCCCAGACGGGTGATTGGGCCGCCGTTGGACCATAACTGCCCGCAGACACCCCCGTATTCGCCAGCGTCGTGGCAATCGTCCCGGTGATCAATTCGGTAGCCGGCGCAGTCACATCACCCGTAAGAGCCAATGTCTCTAATTTGTCCAACTTATCAGCGAGAGCGGCACTTACCGCCGCCACAGACGGAGCCAGTGTGGTGCTCGCCGTGGTGAGATTGTTCTGCACCTGTGTCGGATGCACGTGGTCGCCCGCAGCATAACCCGCCGCTGGCGTGCCTACGACGGCTGTGCCGGCGATTAACGGTAGGGCCGTAGCAAGGACATTTTTCGTGGCGCCCGTTGCGATATCGGCTAATTTCGTGCTGTCGGCTCCCGTTGCCAACATCGTGGCTTT
>BNTP01000101.1 GCA_025996695.1 Bacteroidia bacterium
CAATTCGCATTCTCAAATTTCAGCCGTAGCGGCGCGAATAATTGCATTTTCATACCGCAAAGGTAATGTTTTTTTTGACACTTAAAACATTCTCTGTCTGATATTTGTAATTTATGGACAGACTCTAGTTAGTGTGGCGGTTCTTTGCTACAGATTTATCTGTGGCGAGGAACCGTTTTTTAAGTTTACGGATAAACGCAAATAAAAACAAAAATAATTCCTAATTCATAATCAAAAATCAAAAAAAAGTTGTACCTTTGTGCCCGAAATACGCTTATCGTAACCTCTGACAAGAAAAGTGTGACTCGTGAATGTTGCGCTAAGGTATTGGAATTTAATAAGTTAAGAAAATGGACTTGATGAAAATTGCCGAGAAAGCATTTGCTAATCCGGAAGAGAAAAATTTCCCTACATTCAAAAGTGGTGACACCGTGACGGTGGCTTACCGCATCAAAGAAGGAAACAAAGAGCGCGTTCAACAGTACCGCGGGGTAGTCATTAAAATTGTAGGACACGGCGACACCAGACGGTTTACCGTTCGCAAAATGTCGGACAACGTTGGTGTAGAACGTATTTTCCCGCTCAATTCACCGTTTATTGATTCAATTGTGCGCAACAAAGTTGGTAAAGTACGTCGTGCTAAATTGTACTACCTACGTGCATTGACCGGCAAAAAAGCCCGTATCAAAGAAAAACGTGTTTGATGAAAGTCAAAGTCATAAACAAATCAAAGCATGTCCTGCCTGAGTACGAAACACCGCACTCAGCAGGGCTTGATTTGCGTGCTAACCTTGACGAGCCGATTGTGCTAAAGCCGTTGGAACGCGCTTTGGTGCCCACAGGCATTTTTTTGGAATTACCTGTCGGCTACGAAGCCCAAATCCGTCCCAGAAGTGGTTTGGCGATTAAATTTGGCATTTCATTGGTCAATTCGCCCGGCACGATTGACTCCGACTACCGCGGAGAAATCAAAGTCATCGTCATCAATCTTTCTAACGAGCCGTTTACCATCACCGACGGTGAACGCATCTGTCAAATGGTGGTCGCTAAACACGAACGCGTGGAGTGGCAAGCCGTTGAGGAATTAGACGAAACCCGGCGCGGTGCCGGTGGCTTCGGACATACCGGTGTGGCGTAATATGCGGAAATTTGGATTTATATTATGTGCAATTTTTTTCTGCAACTCATTGTTTGCAGAAGAACCTCCTCAACTGCAATCACTTACTCCACAAGAAAAGTTTCAGTCTGACTACCTTTTTCTTGAATCGTTACTCCTGAAATATCAGGACAACTACGAAGGGGCGTTTGAAGCTTTGCAACTATCATTGGCAATTGACTCTACATCGGCTGCGGCGTGGTATGAATTGGCTCTCAATTATTTGCTGTTCAAAGAAAATGATATGGCATTCGCCGCTTTGGAAAATGCTTATTACTATCAGCCTGACAATCATTATTATAAGTCGGAATTAGCAGAAATGTCTTACGAGCGGCAAGAGATCGATCAAGCCATCACTTTGTATGAAGAGTTGGCACGCGATTATCCCGACAAACAGGAATATGCCTATTATTTTCATCGCTTAAAGGCCGCTGATTTGCTTTCACAAGGCGAAACGGAAGAGGCAAAGACGCATTATATCCGATTGATAAAAAACGACCCTGACGATATTTTTGCTTGGATGCAATTACTGCAAATAGCTCTGAAGCAGGATGATAGTCGGGAAGTGTATGCCGTTTGCGACAGTGCCTTGATGCAATTTCCGGAAGTGTCTGAATTTTATTTTTACAAAGGCATAAGTTGTATGATTGAAAACAGAGCAAAGGAGGCTCTGCAAGTTTTCACCACAGGATTGGCAATAATAGACGAAAATGAAAGGGTAGAAAAATCCAGTTTTTTAGAACAAATTGCCGACCTTTATTACCGGCAGGGCAAGAAAAAGAAGGCGTTTGAAGCCTTTGAGCAATCATTGGAAAATAATCCCTACAACATCTCGGCGTTAAACAACTACGCCTATTACCTCTCGTTATTGAAAGAAGATTTGGACAAAGCCGAACGAATGGCCGCAGAAGTCATTCGCCAACAGCCAAATAACGCCACTTACCTCGATACCTACGCGTGGGTGCTTTTTCAAAAAGGCAACTACAACTTGGCAAAATTCTACATCGAGTCAGCAATTAGCAAAAGCCGTGAGCCGTCTGCCGAGCTGTTAGAGCATCACAAAGCTATTTTGAAGGCGATAGAGAAAAAATAGTGGCGGCTTCACTTAATGACATCGGGCTATTGCTTACGCACGCACCTCACTGTGTAATGACACATACCGAACCCGCAATCGACAATCGGCTCCCATCCACTACTTCTCCAATTAACGAAATATTGATTCACCACCAGGTTGATATCTGATGACCACCAGATACCTTGGGTCCCCCAGAAATCCCAACCCTTAGAATAACCTCCGCCAAGGGTGGCACTATTATTCCAAGCCGATTGTAGCACAGGTGTCGTGCCACTCGTTCCAATCCCCCCAGCCAACGCACCGAATGCGCTTATCAATGCACTCCAATTACTGTTATCCGGCACCGACCATTCCGGCCCAAGTTCTTGGCACGCTGCCGCGGCTTCGCCCTCTGCGTAATAATAACCACGCTCTCCGGCCGTTTGATCCGGATATGTTGTTTCTGTCGCGGTGCCTTCGGCAATATTTTGAGTTGTCCAGCAAAGGTCTTCTAATCCGGCATTACTATAACGCGCTGTTGTATAACCTTTAATCGGGTGACCGCACATCCAAGGTGCATATACCATCGCATCCGTGTTAAAACCATTCACCGTCGGAATCGAGAACGCAATCTCTTCGCCGTCCAAGCCAAAGGTCAGCAAGAATGTGTATTGCCGACCTGCTTCAAACACGATGCCTTGAGCTTTAAAAAATGTGTACTTTTGCAAACTAAAAAACTCAATAATGAGCAAGATAAAAATTAAAAATTTCGGACCCATCCAAGATACTGATAGGTGGCTTGACATTACGAAAGTCACTGTCTTCATTGGCAATCAAGGTTCCGGCAAAAGTACCGTAGCCAAGTTAATTTCAATATTTACAAAGATTGAAAAATCTTTAGTCAGAGGGGATTTTAAAAAAGAGTGGTTTGAAGAGCAAAAAAAACTTGAAAATTATTTTTTGCCTTATCATCGTTTGGAAAATTATCTTTGTCCTAATAGCATTATTGATTATCAAGGAGATGCATACTCAATAAATTATAAGGATGAAACATTATCAATTAAAGAAGTTCCTAACAAAACCTATTCTCTTCCGCAAATAATGTATGTTCCTGCAGAAAGAAATTTTTTATCATATATCAAGGGAGCAACAGAACTAAAGCTTTCTTCTGAATCATTGCAAGACTTTAATACTGTGTATTTTAAAGCGAAACAGGAACTAAAAGATGTATTACGATTACCAATTAACGATGCTGATATTGAATATAACGAATTAAATGATAATCTTTATTTGAAAGGAAGAAATTACAAAATCAAAATTACTGAGGCTTCAAGCGGATTTTTGTCTTTTGTTCCATTATATTTGGTTTCAAATTACTTAGCTAATTCAATAAAAGTGCAAAGTGAGAATAAAGAGCCAATGAGTAGTGACGAAAATCTAAGATTTAGAAAAGGTTTGCGCGAAATATGGAATAACAATTACTTATCTGATGGTCAGAAAAGAGAAGCCATTTCAGAACTTGCCTCTGCATTCAATAAAACATCTTTCGTTAATATTGTTGAAGAACCGGAACAAAACTTATTCCCATCTTCGCAATGGCAAAGGCTTCAAAGTTTGGTGAAATTTAACAATATGAATGAGGGAAATAGGCTGATAATGGCTACACATAGTCCGTATTTGATTAGTTATTTAACCCTATTGGTGAAATCATGAGAACTAAAATCAAAAATAAAAACAGATGTTTTGAAGCAAGAATTGGAAAAAATTGTTTCGTTAAACTCAACTATTAATTCAGGCGATTTGTCTATTTATGAATTGGACGAAATAACAGGAACTATTCATACTCTTGAAGCTTATAATGGGCTTCCATCCGATGAAAATACATTGAATGAAAAATTAGATGAAGGAAATGAATTATTTGCCCAATTGTTAGAAATTCAACAAAAACTATGAAATATAAGAAGAGAAAAAGGCACTCGAAGAAATGGATAGCCATTGTAGAAAATAATGATGGAAAGAAGATTGTTTTTATAGCCATAGACCATTGTAAGGAGTATGATTTTATACGTCCGGATGGAATGCCAGACAAACGTTGCGATGGAGTTCTCACATTTAATGCAAGTGCAATTTTTGTAGAATTGAAAGAAAGGACAGGCAATCAATGGGCACAAGATGCAGAAAGGCAATTACGAAGTACAATCAGTCATTTTAATGGGACAAAAGATGCTGAAAAAATCATTGATAAAAGAGCCTATATTGCCAATAGTAGACATCCTAAATTTACAAGAGGCCAACAAGAGAGAATGGACAAATTTTTGAATGATACAGGATATATTTTGAGAATTGAAAATAGAATAGAAGTATAGCAACAAAAACACCCCACACCAAAAAGATGCAGGGCGTAATATTGAGGAGATTGCAGGTCAACCCCGCAACAACAAATCACAAAAAAATCACCAACTCGCCTTCTTAATCCCGAGAATCAACCCAGCCGAAGCCATCTCCCGAAATTGAATACGCGAAATACCAAATTGGCGCATATAGCCTTTATCTTTCTCCGACACCGTGATACCGCTTTTTGACCCATTATAGCCTACTGGAAACGACACCAATTTGTTCTTTTCTTAAATCTTAACTCTAATTTTTCATCCAGTATAGAAACTAATTCACAGGCAATTTGTCTTTGTTCGTCAACATCTTCAAAACGCCACGGTTGGAAAGAGTCATTATTGACATCATGTTTTGCTTCGTAATAAGAAATTAACTCTTTCATGAGATTTTTTAACCGCCCTATTTCTTCTTCCGTAAATTTTACTGTTATTATTGCCATACATTTTAAAATTTATGCTGTTTTATAGCTTACTGATTTGCATCCATTCAATATTTTAAACATGACCTCATCCATTATTTTTGTGATGTTTTCAACATTTTTATCTATTAATTCTTGAGTAATTGGAATAGAACAATCACCATGAGCAACAGCATTTCTAACCAATAGTAAGTCATTTAACATATTCTTGTATGGTTTTTCGGGGAAAAGTTCGAGATTAAAACGCTCTAAAAGTTTATTAATAACTTTCCAGTTAATATTTGATTCTGTTGGTAATCCAGTATCAATCGTTATAGGGTTACTTAAGTCGAATAGAAATTTGTCTATAAAATCACATTTTGCATGAAACTCATTTTTAATTCCAGTTGTAAATTGAGGATACTTTGTATCCATACTATGGGTAAATATTTTTTTATTTATTTCATTATGTTTAAGAGAAAGAGTATTCAATTCATTAATATAAAGCCGAAACACTGTTTTCACATATCCTTCCCATGTTGAATAGACATTGGGTATTGCAAATTTTTTAATAACATCCTTCTCTTTTAAATTAAGTGTACGCTTAATTGGCAGAGTTTTGAGTATCGTCAACTCCTTTATACGCCACTCTATTTCAGATAAAATCTCTGCCTCTAATTTATCGTGATTCATAATTCACTCTGCTTGAAAAAATGATTTGGCGAGCTCAATTCTTTTAATATTTCTTTGTTTGGCGTTTACTTTTATACTTGACGTGGCTAACAAATCTTTTCCTTGTTTCAACGTATTGATTTTATTTCTTAATACTTCAATATTTTCATTTTCATAATAGTCTAAATAAAATGCAACACCTAAAATAATGACATCATACATGTTATTAGAAAAAGGTCCCACCTCAGCTCTGAAAATTTTTTCGTCATTAAGATTGTTTAGTAGTGTCAAAGATTTAGTAAATATATTTTCCAATTCATCATACTGAAAGTTGTCATCATCAACACATTTTCGCATAAAAGAAGTCATATACCGAGAAATATTTTCCGTTATCTCTGTTTCTTCTGTCGCACAATAAAGAGCAATAAAACGGAGTACTAATTCCTCCAAATAAAGCTCTTCTTTTTGTTTTTTTGAGGGAAGGACTAATTTATATAAAATTTCATTTGTAGATAATTTTTTCAAAAAATCATTAAAGGCACTCGTTTTTCCGCGAAAAATACAATTTCTAATTTCTTGTTCTGTGGCTGTTGACCCTCCAGTATTGAGCCGATTAAATAGTTCGTATTTCAAATTATTGTTCTCGTTATCCCAATGTAGTATTTCAACTCTACACACAGAACGTTTGATAGCTATTTGAAATTTCAACGGTAAATCTTCTTTTGATTTTCCATCTAAAGAATTGATAATATCTCCCTCTGTTAAAATCCAATTATTTTTTTCTGTGTCTAATTCAGTTTCATTCTTCTTCAAGATTCCAAAAAAAGAAAATATCGTTGATAAGCATTGCAAACCATCTACCAATTCCCATTTGCCGTTTTCGTCTTCGGCTACGAATATAGGAGGTATCGGAATCCCTAATAATATTGATTCAATAAATCTTGTTTTTTGATAATCTGACCAACGATAAAGCCGTTGAAAATCCGGTGAAATTAGAATGTCACCATCCTGATATATATTCATAATTTCACCAAACGACATATCAAGTCTCTCTGTTGCCAGATTTGTTCTCGCTTGTGAGAGTTCATTTTCTAATTGCTGTATATCAACCTTTCCATATAAAAAATATCATTAAAATAATTTCTCTAAAATTGACGGTAAATCATTATTCAAATTTCCATTATAATTCATATACGGAATATTGAGTTTTTGCAAGATTTCGCCAAACTTTTTATATCCGTTTTCATCTCGCAGTGCCACCCAATTAACTTTTAATTCTTCTGCCTGATTTTTATTTTGCTGCAACAAAGTGTCTGCAATAAACACATCTGATTTTCTCGCAAATATTGCATCGGCACTTTCAGGATTCCCTTTGCCCATCAATTTGACTTCGCAAAGATATTGTTTGCCGTTACTCTCCATCATTTTCATCTTTTACTAATTTTTTAAGACTAATGGCAGTTTCAGGTGGATTAAAAACCTCGCCGTCTTTGTAACTGCCATCGGTAAATTCTGCAACAACCCACATCCAAATTTCATTACCTAACATATCAGTAACTTTTTGAGGATGAAGCATTGCACCTGTCGTGTGAATAATATTTGTCATATCACTATCTTTTTTAGAAATTTTTCTTGTACTTTTGCAAAATTCTTTACACTCTCAAAAAACTCATCTAACTCTTGGTAATTTTTGAAAACGTATTCTGTTTTAATCTTAGAAAATGGATTGACATTAACTTCTTTATCAAATTTTGTTCGTTTGTCTTCTTCTGCAATTATATAAAGCCGAATACGCAATTTGTGAATTTGGTATAATCGCAATAAACCTTTTGTTACATCAGTTGAATGCTCAACTTCAAAAGCATGCGTAGGATAACCTTCTTCATCAAACCAAATTACATCAATTTCTCTGACTTTATCAAGACTGATTTTAGGAATACTTTCAGTTGGCACTTCTTTCTCGGAACACAAATCACCCAAAGTACCATAAATGCTTTGCTTTCCTCTATCTGGTGTATATGTCCTGTAATTCAAATAACTTCCTATCAATATTAATTTTGCTTCAATATCCGAATGAGTTAATGGAGTATCATCATCAACTTCAATCACTAGTGTCCACTAAAAACCATTAATAAATCAAGATAATATATTGTCAATCATATATTTACGATCAATAATCCTGCGTGGACTTTTGAAATGACTACTTTTGTGCCCTATAACAAAATGATAGTTTTATGCACCATGGGCAATATGTATTCTCGCAACTTTGCGAATTTCTTCCACACCGTGTTTTTGATGGCATCGTA
>BNTP01000102.1 GCA_025996695.1 Bacteroidia bacterium
ATTGATATGGATGCCCTACGGGCAAATAGTCCGTTAGGACTTGTATATCAATAGAAAATGGACGCTCTCCTCTTCAACAATTTCCCGTAGGGAATTTACATTAGGTGCAATATCCGATAACCATTTTATTATATGCTTACAAATTAAAACGTAAAGATTATTTACGCGCGTTCCCTTAATTGTTGTTTTTCGTGAAAGCTTCGCTATCACTTTTTAAATGTTCGCGAAACTTTCAGGTCGATTTTCTTCAAAAAACGACGATTCCTGTTAAGAGTCGGGTCTATATTGAGTATCAAGGAGTTAGCAGGCAAAAACCCGCTTCGACACCCACTTTTGCACCCAAAAATCACCCATTTTTCGGGTGAAAAAACCCACTTTTTTTCACATAAATTAAGAGTTTTTTCTGTCAAACTTTGTTAAATACTTGTTTGGTCGGAGCATAGGCTGTACTTTTGTTCTCGAAATGAAATCAGCTTCATTTCGACAAAATAAAAAAACGAGGATTCTTAACAGGAATCCTCGTTTTTGGGTAAAAATGGGGGCGAAAAATGCGGGGATTGTGATTATCCGCAAATATACCACTTGGCTTTCGCCCCTTGTCCCGTGGGACAAAGTCAGAAATTGCTTGCAGGGAACGCTATTTAGAGGTATGATTGCGGATAATCATAAAATTTTACACCTTCCGGCGTAGCAGATGATCCCAAAATTACAGAATTTTGATGCATTCGCAATAGTTTTTATTCATACGCTTGGAAGTGTCGGAAATTTCATGTAACTTTGCGGTTTGATTATAAAATAATTAATTATGAATGCACCCGAATTAAGCGAACAGGAATTGTTTCGTCGCCAAAGTTTAGAAGAGCTTCGCACGAAGGGAATTAACCCTTATCCTGCGGAGGAGTTTCCTGTAACGGCTTATTCCACAGATATTAAGGCGACGTTTCAAGACGATGCGCCCCGCCGAGAAGTGTCTATTGCCGGACGAATTATGAGCCGCCGCATCATGGGCAAAGCCTCTTTTGTGGAGTTGCAAGACTCTCAAGGTCGTATCCAGCTCTATATCAGTCGCGACGATCTAGCCCCACTCCCCCCCTCTGGGGGGGATAAAGTCCCCCTTGAGGGGGATTTAGGGGGCACAGACCTATATAATGTAGTGTTCAAAAAATTGTTGGACATTGGCGATTTTGTCGGCATCGAAGGCTATGTGTTTCGCACACAAATGGGCGAAATTTCCGTTCATGTGAGCAAATTGACCGTGCTTGCTAAATCTTTGCGCCCGCTTCCGATTGTGAAATACAAGGACGGTGTGGCTTATGATGCATTTGAAGATCCTGAAATGCGCTACCGTCAGCGGTATGTCGACTTGATTGTCAATGACGGTATCAAAGATATTTTCCTGAAACGCACACGGATGTTCAATTCAATGCGCCAATTTTTTAACGAAAAAGGCTATATCGAAGTCGACACACCTGTGCTGCAAAGCATTCCGGGAGGCGCGGCAGCTCGTCCGTTTATCACACACCACAACGCGTTGGACATTCCGTTGTACTTGCGTATTGCTAACGAATTGTATCTCAAGCGATTGATTGTTGGTGGATTTGAAGGCGTGTACGAATTTTCGCGCAATTTCCGCAACGAAGGCATGGACAGGACGCACAATCCCGAATTTACCGTGATGGAAATTTATGTAGCCTACAAGGACTACAACTGGATGATGACGTTTACCGAACAGATGATTGAGCGGATTTGCTTAGATGTGTTGGGAACAACCGAAGTGCAAGTGGGCGAAAATCAAATCAGCTTCAAGGCTCCTTACCGCCGCGTGACAATGATTGATGCGATTAAAGAAAATACAGGTGTTGATATTGCCGGCATGGACGAAGAGCAACTGCGCGAGGTGTGCAAAAAATTACATGTTGAGCAAGATAACACGATGGGAAAAGGCAAATTGATTGATGAAATTTTTGGCGAAACGAGCGAAGGTAAATACATTCAGCCGACGTTTATCACGGATTATCCGAAAGAAATGTCGCCGCTCACGAAAAAGCATCGCACGAATCCCGAGCTTACCGAACGCTTTGAATTGATGGTCAACGGCAAAGAATTGGCAAACGCCTATTCTGAGTTGAACGACCCGATTGATCAACGCGAGCGCTTTGAAGAGCAGTTGAAACTTTCCGAAAAAGGCGACGACGAGGCAATGTTTATTGATCAGGATTTTCTCCGCGCCTTGGAATACGGTATGCCACCCACATCGGGCATGGGTATCGGCATGGATAGATTGGCAATGCTTTTGACAGGACAAACTTCTATAACAGAAGTACTTTTGTTTCCGCAAATGAAGCCTGAAAATAACACTCCGCGCCATTGCGAACTTGAAATAAAAAGCGAAAAAGCATGAATAGTCTTGGAAAAATAGCCGTCATGGGAGGTGGTAGCTGGGCAACCGCTATCGCTAAAATCATCTCCGACACGCATCCCAAATTCAATTGGTATATGCGTCGCCCCGAGCAAATCGAGGAATTACAAGCATTGGGGCACAATCCGTCCTACTTGACAAGCATTCAGTTTGACGTCAAAAACATTATTTTTGGCAGCGACATCAACGAGGTGGTTGAAAATAGCGATACCTTGATTTTTGCTACGCCATCGCCGTATCTCAAGCAGCATCTGCAAAAATTGAATACGCCACTCAAAAATAAAATGATATTGTCGGCCATCAAGGGTATTGTGCCTGATGAAAACTTAATTGTATCGGATTATTTTTGCAAGTTCTATGACGTTCCCAAAGCGAATATTGTTGCGATTGGAGGGCCGTGTCACGCTGAAGAAGTAGCTCTCGAACGTCTTTCTTACCTCACTTTTGCCGGTGCAAACGAAAAGCATGCCCAGCTGGCGGCAGATGCGTTCAGCACTCGTTTCATAAAATCGACCACCACGCCCGATGTGGTTGGATTGGAATATGCTTCGGTATTGAAAAACGTGTACGCCATCGTGTCCGGGATTTGTCATGGATTGAAGTACGGCGACAATTTTCAGTCGATTTTCATCTGCAATGCCATCGAAGAAATGGAACGATTTGTTCATGCTGTCAGCTCCACGATAGAGCGCAAAATCCACACGTCAGCCTATTTGGGTGACCTTTTGGTGACCGCCTATTCGCGATTCAGTCGCAACCGCATTTTCGGTACTATGATTGGCAAAGGTTATTCCGTCAAAACCGCCCAATTGGAAATGGAAATGATTGCCGAAGGCTACTACGGCACTAAATGCATCAAAGAAATCAACAACGAATATCAAGTCGACATGCCTATTCTTGATGCTGTCTATTCCATTCTCTATGAGCGGAAATCGGCTGTCCTTGCGATTCGTAAATTAACAGAAACGTTCAAATAAATAATAAAAAATATGAAAAAAATCTTTTGTCTATTATTGTCTTTGATGACATTCAGTATGTTTGGTCAGGCTCCGAAGCCTGATACGAAGTGGTTGGAAGAAGCCCGTTTGGGTATGTTTGTCCATTTTGGGCCGTATAGCCTCTTGGGCAGCGGTGAATGGGTGATGAATTCGCGAGGTATCATCGGTAGCGACTACAAGCGGTTGCAAAACTTGTTCAATCCGCAGGCGTTCAATGCACAGGAATGGGTGAAAATTGCCAAAGACGGCGGGGCGAAATACATCGCTTTCACGTCGCGCCACCACGATAGTTTCAGTAATTGGAACACCCAACAGTCGGACTGGAACATCATGAATACGCCTTACGGCAAGGATTTGGTCAAACAATTGGCTGACGAATGTCACAAAGAAGGCATCAAATTGGTGTTGTATTATTCGTTGTTGGACTGGATGCGAACGGATTATCAATACGAAACCGGTCGCACGGGACAAAAAACCGGAAGGACAGAAAAAAGTGATTGGAATGCCTACATCAATTTTATGAAAGCCCAACTGACCGAGCTGCTCACTAATTACGGACCCATCGCAGGAATCTGGTTTGACGGCCATTGGGACCAAACGGCGGACAAAAACCGCACCTCACACGAAACGGCTGTAGATTGGCATTATCCGGAAATATACGAGTTGATTCACCGCCTGCAACCCGACTGTTTGGTAGCAAACAACCACCACTTGCCTCCTTTGCCGGGCGAAGATTATCAACTTTTTGAACGGGATGTGCCCGGCGAAAACAAATCCGGATACAGCGGACAAGAAGTGTCGCACTTGCCTTTGGAAACGTGCGAAACCATCAACACCAGTTGGGGATTTAATATCACCGACGATAAATTCAAATCAACCACCGAGTTGTTACATTTATTGATTCGTACAGCAGGTAGGGGCGCGAATCTGCTTCTCAACGTGGGTCCAATGCCCAACGGACAAATCCAGCCCGAATGTGTGGAACGCTGGCAAGGGATGGGCAAATGGTTGCAGAAATATGGTTACACCATTTATGGCACCCAACAAGGCGTTGTGGAGCCGCAAACTTGGGGCGTCAGCACGCGTAAAGATAACATCCAATACATTCACATTTTGGACAAAGATATTCAGTCGATTACGGTCAATATTCCCAAATTCAAATCGGCTAAATGGTTGAATGTGGATTCTAAATTGACCTGGAAACAAGACAAAAAAACGGGAGACATCACCTTTATATTAGATGGCGCACATGATGATATAGATTCGATTATTGAGATAAAATAAATGGTTATCGGATATTGCACCTAATGTGAATTCCCTACGGGAAATTGTTGAAGAGGCGAGCGTCCATTTTCTATTGATATACAAGTCCTAACGGACTATTTGCCCGTAGGGCATCCATATCAATAGAAAATGACATCCCTCCCAAGCGTTATAGCCCGTAGGGCTTGCACCTTGTTTTTAGGTATTATATCCGGTATTGAGATAAAATAAAGTATGAAAACAATAGCATTAAACATTGATAAGGCCTTAGGCGCAGTAACAAAAGAACAAGTCTACGCGCAAGCAAGCAAAGCAAAACAAGCCAATCAAACGCTTGAAAACGGTACCGGAAAAGGAAACGACTTCTTAGGCTGGTTGCATTTGCCAAGTTCAATCACGTCAGCCGAATTGGCTGATATTCAGGCTACTGCGGATAAATTTTGTGCGAAATGCGATGTGGTGGTCGTGGTTGGTATTGGTGGCAGCTACCTCGGCGCAAAAGCCGTGCTGGAAGCCATTGGCGGCACGTTTGACAATTTTTGTCATTGCGGTTCCTCGACTACGCTCGGAATTGCGGTGCCTGACTCGCAACCCTCTGCCGTCAAGCATCCCATAATTCTGTTTGCCGGACACAACATCAGCGAAGATTACCTGCACGAATTGCATACCTACCTGAAAGTCAAATCGTTTGGCATCATCAATATTTCCAAATCGGGAACGACTACCGAGCCTGCTTTGGCGTTCCGCATCCTCAAAAAGCAGTTAGAAGATGCTGTGGGCAAAGACGAAGCCCGCACGCGCATTGTGGCGGTTACAGATAAAGCACGAGGCGCATTGCGGACGTTAGCAACGAAAGAAGGCTACAAAACATACGTCATTCCGGACGATGTAGGCGGTCGCTTTTCGGTTTTGACTCCCGTTGGATTGTTGCCAATCGCGATTGCAGGCATCGACATCAAGCAATTGGTTCAAGGTGCCGCAGACATGGAACAGGCGACAGCAAGCACCGTCGCATTTGAAGAAAACATCGCTGAGATTTATGCTGCTACTCGCAATGAGATTTATAAAAGCGGCAAAAAAATCGAAATACTCGCCAATTTCACCCCCAAATTGCACTACGTGTCTGAATGGTGGAAGCAACTTTACGGCGAAAGCGAAGGCAAAGAACACAAAGGGATTTTTACCGCTTCGGTTGATTTCACGACTGATCTCCACTCTATGGGACAATGGATTCAGGACGGCGAACGCAGTATTTTTGAAACCGTCTTGTCTGTAGAGCAAGTGAAATACAACGTGACTGTGCCGACCGACGCCGACGATTTGGACGGACTCAACTATCTTGCCGGCAAACGCGTAGACTATGTGAACAAGCAAGCCGAACTCGGCACTCAAATGGCGCACGTCGACGGTGGTGTGCCCAATCTGAAAATTACATTGCCCGAATTAAACGAATACTATTTAGGTCAGTTGCTCTACTTCTTTGAGCGTGCCTGCGGCATCAGCGGCTATCTGTTGGGCGTTAATCCGTTCGACCAACCGGGTGTGGAAGCTTATAAAAAGAATATGTTTGCGCTGTTAGGGAAAAAATAAGTCGCGGTTGCAGAGCAATACAAGTTGTGGGTAGAACTTTTTATACGTCGAAAATTTCTATGGATATATGAGAAAAGAATATAGAATCACACTAGTCAGTTTGGTTCAAGAGCTTAGTTTGCCTGTTCTTATGTTGTTCTTTTTTGTGTTTATTTTTTTCAAGTTTTCCACAGAAAAGGGTAATCTACCGGATGACGCAGAAAGATTACATGTAATTTTTTTTGTAAATTCTATTTTTATGTTTTTGATGGCTATTTTGCCATTAATTATTTATTGGAATCATTATCAACATGATAAAAATGCTACTGTAATTGTGGATAAAGTCACTGATGAGTTTATTTATAAAAATAACGACTTCTGTAAGAAAGCAAAAATAAGCGATATTTATGTTATACGTTATTATGCGTCAATACGGTATTATAATATGCATTATGATATATTATTTTTCAATGATGATAATACACGAATTATCATAACATCTTTGTTAGTTTTTGATTTAAAGAAACTTGGCGTTACTCGCATCCAGAGCGGATCTCATTTGAACATGTTTATTCCAAAGCAGGGCAACCGCATTAAAATTCTGTAATTTTGGGTTCATCTGCTACGCCGGAAAACGTAACATTTTGATAACTGTTTAGAAAATGAGGTAGAAATGAGGTTTAGATTCAAGCGGTATGCAATCTTAAACCTCATTTTCACCTCATTTTTTTAACTTAATGACATTGCCGTTTTCCGATCCACCCACCGGCTTTGACATCCCCCTCCACCCCCCGAATTTTCCGCCCCCATTTTCACCCAAAAACGAGGATTCCTGTTAAGAGTCGGGTTTATATTGAGTATCAAGGAGTTAGCAGGCAAAAACCCGCTTCGGCACCCACTTTTGCACCCAAAATCACCCATTTTTCGGGTGAAAAAACCCACTTTTTTTTCACATAAATTAAGAGTTTTTTCTGTCAAACTTTGTTAAATACTTGTTTGGTCGGAGCATAGGCTGTACTTTTGTTCTCAAAATGAAATCAGCTTCATTTCGACAAAATAAAAAAACGAGGATTCTTAACAGGAATCGTCGTTTTTGGGGCAAAAAACCCGATTATGGAAAACAAATTGTTTGATTATTTTTTAACTAAGAATAACAAAAAATAACAAAAAGTATCCCACACAGGGATTAGCCTGTGGTTGAGGTTTCATTCTCTCTTTCTCCCTCGTTTAACCTTGTGGCGGGAACTTTTTTTAGAGTTTAGAGTTTAGAGTTTAGAGTTTAGATATTAGAGTTTAGATATTAGAGTTTAGATATTAGAGTTTAGATATTAGAGTTGAAAATTTGGCAGGGGAACAAAATATTTTGCCCGTCAGGGCATCCATATCAATAGAAAAAAAGAATGAGAATGAAAATGCAAAAGAAAGAAAAATCGCAGAGGAGAAGGATACTTTTCGTATCTGCAGCAGTGTTGTTGAGCGCCGGTCTGTGGACATTGAGCACGGCACAAGTAAAAATTGGTGGCGACCCAACGACGCCGGTCACAACGGGAGCCGTCCTGGAATTGGACGGCGCGTCAGGCG
>BNTP01000103.1 GCA_025996695.1 Bacteroidia bacterium
ATAATCAATTGAAAACAAATATATTAATGGTTGTTTACGGTCGCAAAGGTACAAATTTTGAAAGCAATTCACAACAAAGAACCAATCAAAAACGTGAAAGGAAAAGTTGTTTACGGTCGCAAAGGTACAAATTTTGAAAGCAATTCACAACAAATACTTTCAAAGCATGCTCCTCGTCTTTGTTGTTTACGGTCGCAAAGGTACAAATTTTGAAAGCAATTCACAACTAGTTCTTGAAATTGTCTGAATTCTGCCGTGTTGTTTACGGTCGCAAAGGTACAAATTTTGAAAGCAATTCACAACTACCGTCTTTGTCCTCTTCTCCGAACCCTCGTTGTTTACGGTCGCAAAGGTACAAATTTTGAAAGCAATTCACAACTTGGTCGTTCCGATGGGATTATTAAGCCAGTTGTTTACGGTCGCAAAGGTACAAATTTTGAAAGCAATTCACAACCAATCGGGCGACCAAGTATGACTCCGGCATGTTGTTTACGGTCGCAAAGGTACAAATTTTGAAAGCAATTCACAACCCAGGTGTTGGGCGTGACAATTACGACAGTGTTGTTTACGGTCGCAAAGGTACAAATTTTGAAAGCAATTCACAACCTTTTCCGTATGCTAATTCTATTGGCCATTGTTGTTTACGGTCGCAAAGGTACAAATTTTGAAAGCAATTCACAACTTTTGATTCGTATTCATCATGAATATTTTGTTGTTTACGGTCGCAAAGGTACAAATTTTGAAAGCAATTCACAACCAGGCGCAAACAGTCCAATAATTAGCAGGGTTGTTTACGGTCGCAAAGGTACAAATTTTGAAAGCAATTCACAACGGCTTTAAGCGCGGCTTGCCCGCCGATTGCGTTGTTTACGGTCGCAAAGGTACAAATTTTGAAAGCAATTCACAACCCCAATCCGCTAACTTATTGACACGCGCTTGTTGTTTACGGTCGCAAAGGTACAAATTTTGAAAGCAATTCACAACAGCCCCCTGAGGGGGTTTGGGGGCTGGGCTGTTGTTTACGGTCGCAAAGGTACAAATTTTGAAAGCAATTCACAACTTCTACGTCCCAGCCTATTTTGTTTTTCTTGTTGTTTACGGTCGCAAAGGTACAAATTTTGAAAGCAATTCACAACCAAAATGGATAACGCCGAATTTAAGAATTTGTTGTTTACGGTCGCAAAGGTACAAATTTTGAAAGCAATTCACAACGTATGGGTCGCCAAAGTAATACGGCTCAATGTTGTTTACGGTCGCAAAGGTACAAATTTTGAAAGCAATTCACAACCTATTTCAAGTCCTAAGCGATAGAATGGTAGTTGTTTACGGTCGCAAAGGTACAAATTTTGAAAGCAATTCACAACTTATAAACTTTCCTTCCGCCCAGCTGCCGGTTGTTTACGGTCGCAAAGGTACAAATTTTGAAAGCAATTCACAACGATGACGGAGGCAAACTTGGAAAGTTTGTCGTTGTTTACGGTCGCAAAGGTACAAATTTTGAAAGCAATTCACAACGCAAGTCCTCGTTATACCAAACAAAGCCGCGTTGTTTACGGTCGCAAAGGTACAAATTTTGAAAGCAATTCACAACCCTATTTTCTATTGCTATTGGATCCCTTGTGTTGTTTACGGTCGCAAAGGTACAAATTTTGAAAGCAATTCACAACTGTTAGTGATATATACGGCAATGCTTTCCGTTGTTTACGGTCGCAAAGGTACAAATTTTGAAAGCAATTCACAACTTTTAATAGGGAAGAGCAAACTTATACCCTGTTGTTTACGGTCGCAAAGGTACAAATTTTGAAAGCAATTCACAACAATTGTCCTGCATTTATTCGAGGTTCACAAGTTGTTTACGGTCGCAAAGGTACAAATTTTGAAAGCAATTCACAACATCGGCGTACTCTTTTTACCAATCCTATTAGTTGTTTACGGTCGCAAAGGTACAAATTTTGAAAGCAATTCACAACTTGTCCATAACTTTATATTTTAATTGTTATGTTGTTTACGGTCGCAAAGGTACAAATTTTGAAAGCAATTCACAACCAACGTGATGTACCACTACAACTATAACCCGTTGTTTACGGTCGCAAAGGTACAAATTTTGAAAGCAATTCACAACGTACACATCCAATCGGTAACTTTTCCGTCAGTTGTTTACGGTCGCAAAGGTACAAATTTTGAAAGCAATTCACAACTCACTGTTATATTTAATTTAACGTTGGATAGTTGTTTACGGTCGCAAAGGTACAAATTTTGAAAGCAATTCACAACCAGAATGGAAAAATGGATTGAGTGTTTGAAGTTGTTTACGGTCGCAAAGGTACAAATTTTGAAAGCAATTCACAACATCGTTGCAAGACAAACGCTCTTTGAAAAGTTGTTTACGGTCGCAAAGGTACAAATTTTGAAAGCAATTCACAACTGTTGTGTCCATTTTATTTAATTTTTATTGTTGTTTACGGTCGCAAAGGTACAAATTTTGAAAGCAATTCACAACCTTTTCGGGGTCGTATTTGTCTTCAATCGAGTTGTTTACGGTCGCAAAGGTACAAATTTTGAAAGCAATTCACAACGAAGTTATTAAGACAATCGCTCTTTGAAAGTTGTTTACGGTCGCAAAGGTACAAATTTTGAAAGCAATTCACAACCAAGTCATTAAGACAATCGCTCTTTGAAAGTTGTTTACGGTCGCAAAGGTACAAATTTTGAAAGCAATTCACAACCCTTTGAAAACGCAGAAGTGCGTAAAATTAGTTGTTTACGGTCGCAAAGGTACAAATTTTGAAAGCAATTCACAACATAAAATTAAAGAAATAAAAAAAAATGAAAGTTGTTTACGGTCGCAAAGGTACAAATTTTGAAAGCAATTCACAACCGGGGGCATGGAGGGATGCCGTCGGGACTGTTGTTTACGGTCGCAAAGGTACAAATTTTGAAAGCAATTCACAACCTCCATTCACGTTGCTGTTTACAGCATTTGTTGTTTACGGTCGCAAAGGTACAAATTTTGAAAGCAATTCACAACCACTTGTTCGGCAATGTTTGCTCAAAAATAGTTGTTTACGGTCGCAAAGGTACAAATTTTGAAAGCAATTCACAACTCCGTGAAAGAAATAATAAAACATACATAAGTTGTTTACGGTCGCAAAGGTACAAATTTTGAAAGCAATTCACAACGCCATTCTGCATGCAGTGGGTTTTCTTTCAGTTGTTTACGGTCGCAAAGGTACAAATTTTGAAAGCAATTCACAACTATTAAAAAAACTTGGTAAAAAGAGATGGAGTTGTTTACGGTCGCAAAGGTACAAATTTTGAAAGCAATTCACAACAAAGGCTTTGTAGCCGCCAAAACGCTTTGTGTTGTTTACGGTCGCAAAGGTACAAATTTTGAAAGCAATTCACAACCTGCTCTGCCGTCAACCACTTTTCTTCTTTGTTGTTTACGGTCGCAAAGGTACAAATTTTGAAAGCAATTCACAACGTTCAAATCTGCTACCTCTTTTTCGAGGTCGTTGTTTACGGTCGCAAAGGTACAAATTTTGAAAGCAATTCACAACCTATCACAGTGTAAAGATACAACTTTTTATGTTGTTTACGGTCGCAAAGGTACAAATTTTGAAAGCAATTCACAACTCGTATCAGGCTGGTGTACATCAATTTGCAGTTGTTTACGGTCGCAAAGGTACAAATTTTGAAAGCAATTCACAACTGCCGGTGATGCTGACTTCGCCGACGAATGGTTGTTTACGGTCGCAAAGGTACAAATTTTGAAAGCAATTCACAACACCCGTTTCGTCGATGTCGGGGATGTTATGTTGTTTACGGTCGCAAAGGTACAAATTTTGAAAGCAATTCACAACCAAGTACATCAACAGCGCGGACGAGTGTCGGTTGTTTACGGTCGCAAAGGTACAAATTTTGAAAGCAATTCACAACCTGATTCGATGGCTGCCAAGTTTATGGACTGTTGTTTACGGTCGCAAAGGTACAAATTTTGAAAGCAATTCACAACGTAAGGCGTTGATGGATACATACGTTTTGGTTGTTTACGGTCGCAAAGGTACAAATTTTGAAAGCAATTCACAACAGGGTCATTAAGACAAGCGCTCTTTGAAATGTTGTTTACGGTCGCAAAGGTACAAATTTTGAAAGCAATTCACAACAAAGTCATTAAGACAAGCGCTCTTTGAAAGTTGTTTACGGTCGCAAAGGTACAAATTTTGAAAGCAATTCACAACTTGCTTGCGCCTCAATTGTAATGCCTTGCAGTTGTTTACGGTCGCAAAGGTACAAATTTTGAAAGCAATTCACAACATAAAATTAAAAAAATATAAAAAAAAAATGGTTGTTTACGGTCGCAAAGGTACAAATTTTGAAAGCAATTCACAACGATATTGTTTTTTCGCTTCAACAATATTTCGTTGTTTACGGTCGCAAAGGTACAAATTTTGAAAGCAATTCACAACTCCATTGAAAGAATGTGTCTAATGGGAGTTGTTGTTTACGGTCGCAAAGGTACAAATTTTGAAAGCAATTCACAACAATAGAACTCGTACAAAAACGCACATGCCGGTTGTTTACGGTCGCAAAGGTACAAATTTTGAAAGCAATTCACAACCATTTTTATTTGTTTATTATTTCGTGCAATTTTCTGTCTAGCTCTGTGATGATGGCTTCGCGCAGTTTGGGGTGGTCGCCTATGAATTGGCGTTGCGGCATGGTAAAGCCTGCGCCGCGCCCTGCCCTTAGCCCCTCGTTGTGTACGCGCCCATAAGGTTCTTTGCTGTGAGTGAATTTGACGGGGTCTGTCCAGATGATAACTTGCCCGTTGGAAGCCGATTTTACCTTGATGCTTCGCCCCAGGTCGCCGGTTGCGCCGGTAAGGATTTTGCGGCGCATCCACGCCGTTTTCCTTACCTCACCCTTTTGCTTTCCGCGGGTAATGGTTTTCGACTTGTATTCCGGCGGGTTGCTACGCCGTTTTACTTCTTTCCATCGCTCACCAAAAAAGCCGCCATCTTGGAAGTTTTTTTTGAACTCACGCACGGCAACGACTCCGATTATGCGGGGTGCTGCTGCTTGAAAAAGGTCTTTAAACTCTGTTTCAAGCCCTTTTAATTTTTTTTGAAATTCTTCCGGCGTCATATTAATTATGAATTATAAATTATTACTAACTTTGCGCTTTCAAACTCTAAAACATTGAAATATGAATAAAAATAAATTTTATATTAAAATATTCGGCGAAAAGATGTTAGAAGCATATTTTGCCGATGCATTGCTAAAAGCTTATTATGATGGGGAGCCAAGACCCGACTATAAATCTATAAGCGGAAATATGGTGTGGGTAGAATCGCGCATTATTCAATTACTTTTAGACAACAATTTCTTAAAGCCTTTCGATAATGGATATATTATCACATCCACTGGCCGTATGCACCTTGATAAAGGCGGTTATGTGGGCGAGTATATTTCCGCGAAAACTAACCGACTTGCCTTTTGGCTTGGCGTTTTTGCCACCGCAATTTCTATCTTTGCCTTTGTTCGTACTCTGTAAGATAAACTCACAGTGTTTTTCCCATTGAAAAAAAAGGGTTTTGAGCCTGTTTTTTTCTGAAATAATTTTTTCTTTCATTTTTATTTGTTATTTAAAATATTATTCGTAACTTTGCAGCCTGAAATAGTTCCAACAAGAGGACTGCTTAGTACAGACCTCCTCTGTTTGGGACTATTCTATTTTTATGGCATTCTTGTTTAACCTGTCCGTAATGGAGTGAAGCAGCCATTTTCCACTCGTTCTTTTTTCAAGATTGAAATAAACAACCGTTCCGCCGGGCAGCTTAAACTCGGAATAATAATACTTCACTACATTCCGCTTTTTATCCGCGTTGTGTCCGTCCTTTTCTGCAACGTTGTTTACGGTCGCAAAGGTACAAATTTTGAAAGCA
This sequence comes from Bacteroidia bacterium, assembly GCA_025996695.1. Taxonomy (GTDB): domain Bacteria; phylum Bacteroidota; class Bacteroidia; order Bacteroidales; family Azobacteroidaceae; genus Azobacteroides. Next base: position 5,949 of record BNTP01000103.1, read on the forward strand.
ATTCACAACCTGTCCAAACAAACTCACGATATTTCGCTGTTGTTTACGGTCGCAAAGGTACAAATTTTGAAAGCAATTCACAACTTGAATTTATTCAGAGCTAATAAAAAAGTTGTTGTTTACGGTCGCAAAGGTACAAATTTTGAAAGCAATTCACAACTAACTCAATCCTTTCTTTTACGTCTTTCAAGTTGTTTACGGTCGCAAAGGTACAAATTTTGAAAGCAATTCACAACACAAGGTCAATCATAAGGTCGATGTCCTCAGTTGTTTACGGTCGCAAAGGTACAAATTTTGAAAGCAATTCACAACAGTCGCAACCAACACATAACGCAGACTTAGTTGTTTACGGTCGCAAAGGTACAAATTTTGAAAGCAATTCACAACCTTCGCGCCTACTTGCTTATGTGTATGTTTGTTGTTTACGGTCGCAAAGGTACAAATTTTGAAAGCAATTCACAACGGGATCAGTCTCAGGAACAAATTCCTTTGAGTTGTTTACGGTCGCAAAGGTACAAATTTTGAAAGCAATTCACAACTCGATCCGATAAGGTTTTGTCTCTCTTTTTGTTGTTTACGGTCGCAAAGGTACAAATTTTGAAAGCAATTCACAACAGCGGGATTTACTCGCTGTTTTTTTATTTGTTGTTTACGGTCGCAAAGGTACAAATTTTGAAAGCAATTCACAACCTTTTTTACAATATCCTTGCTACCGTAGCGTTGTTTACGGTCGCAAAGGTACAAATTTTGAAAGCAATTCACAACCAATGCTTGCAACATTATATAAGTCAAGCAGTTGTTTACGGTCGCAAAGGTACAAATTTTGAAAGCAATTCACAACTAGTGAATGTAAGAACTGCGAGCCTGCACCGTTGTTTACGGTCGCAAAGGTACAAATTTTGAAAGCAATTCACAACACAAAGAAAGCGATCGATGAACTCGTAAGGTTGTTTACGGTCGCAAAGGTACAAATTTTGAAAGCAATTCACAACGTTCATCACGCTTGTAATGATATGCTCTTGGTTGTTTACGGTCGCAAAGGTACAAATTTTGAAAGCAATTCACAACTTTGTCCAACAAACGGTCGTACTTTATTCGGTTGTTTACGGTCGCAAAGGTACAAATTTTGAAAGCAATTCACAACTTCTGTCGAAGAAAACAGTGCAATCAGCAGGTTGTTTACGGTCGCAAAGGTACAAATTTTGAAAGCAATTCACAACCAAAGCCGTATATAGTTTATACGCTTTCAGGTTGTTTACGGTCGCAAAGGTACAAATTTTGAAAGCAATTCACAACTCATACGCGCGCGAAGTGTGGTATTTTTCGTTGTTTACGGTCGCAAAGGTACAAATTTTGAAAGCAATTCACAACTTGTCGGAAGTCTTTTTGCTTTTTGTCTTTGTTGTTTACGGTCGCAAAGGTACAAATTTTGAAAGCAATTCACAACCCCAAGGACTTTGTATTCACTTTTTGGCAGTTGTTTACGGTCGCAAAGGTACAAATTTTGAAAGCAATTCACAACAGCCATCAATGACCACTTTCCCTATTTCGGGTTGTTTACGGTCGCAAAGGTACAAATTTTGAAAGCAATTCACAACCCCAAATTGCTTTCCAAGTTTCTCTGCTGTTGTTTACGGTCGCAAAGGTACAAATTTTGAAAGCAATTCACAACATCATTGCCTGAGGTATATTTTCCAATAAGTTGTTTACGGTCGCAAAGGTACAAATTTTGAAAGCAATTCACAACTAAGGGGTGCATTTCAAATTGTCGCAAAAACGAACTACCTTTGTCATCATCAAATCACTCAATATTATGACAAAAGAAGAATATCTGTCCCTTGCCGCCAGTCGGTATGAGGCATTAGAAAAGTTGAAAGA
>BNTP01000104.1 GCA_025996695.1 Bacteroidia bacterium
TTGTCTTGACCTTTGGTGGGGATGACACGTGAGGCATCAAAGCGGCGGCAAAAGTTATAGACTTGGGTGGTGTTGAACCCGCTGTCTATTGCCATAAGTTTGATGGGCATTTCTACACCATCGCGGCGTGTCCAATGTTCGTCCACCACTTTTGCCAACTGATTCCACACATCGGCAGCTGCCGTGTCGCCTTCTAATACGCGGTAGTCGATTGAATATGAACGTTTGTCGGCGCACCAGCCAACTATCTCCAATTCGATGCGGTCGCGTTGGATGTCCACTCCGGCGGTCAGGAAGCATACATCGGTCGGCACTTTGTTTGTCTTGTAGTTTTCACGGCGGTTGTAGATGTTCATAAATGGGGGTGCTTCGCCTTTTTCCGCCCATGTTTCGCCAAGGGTTGTGAGTTTTGGGATAGATAGAAAGTTAAACCACCGAAGCAACTGACTGATTGATTTTAGTAGAAATATCCGTCAAGGAATCCCGTAATTTCATTAATTCGTTTGGTGTAAATTTAGCAGGTTTCCCGTTGACAGAATTACCATTCAACCGCTGATAAAACCATTGAGGCGATTTATTAAAATAATTTTTTGCAAGATACGACACAGAAATGTCGCTAATGATGCCGTCTGTGATGTCTTGGAATAAGTCCTCGACCTTTGCGCGTTTTGAAAAACGGAGGGTAGCGCAAACTTCTTTTTTGTCGTTTACCCACACTTTGGTGCTACGCCCAATCTGTGCATCCAGCGAATAACTGTTGTGCGAATCCAACACGGGAAGTCCTTTGTTGGCGCGCTCCATGCGGATGGCACCAGCTTCGCAGACCAGAATCTCGTTGTAATCCTCCTCCCAACTCCAACGGGCTACCGGCGTTTCGGTAGCGAAAACCACCTCCACCTCGCGGGTTTCCGTGTTCAATGTATCGGGCTGAATAAGTGCCCTGCCATACATTTTTTGCATTGTTCTTGTGCTTGTTTTACTCATTTTCTACTGTGTTTTATTGACTGAAACAATCATTTCACCATAATTTAAGCCTGCTTTTTTGAAGCGGGCAATATCCTGTTCTAATTCCGCAAAAAACTCTTCGGGTTCCCGCCCGATTTCGCGGATAGTTTCGCTCCATGTAGATAACCCCGCTTTGAGTTTCATTATTTGCGCGTTTGTTTCCTTCACGGGGTCTAATTGTTGGACACGCGGAGCCGTCCAGTCGGCTTTGATTGGTTTGTGGAGTTTTCCTGCAATTAAGCAGGCATCCATAAACCACTGCCACACGGGGGCGCACAGTTGCGGGACAATCATATTGTATTGCCAACTTTTGAAATTTGCCGTCACGTCTATTTTTGCCATGCGACCCGATGTGAAATTGACACGGGAATAATCCATCGTTAGCATCTCGTAAGTGATGCCATAAGCCGAAGCGATGCCCTGCAATATGCGGGCGGAATAGCTGTCGTAATCCGAAACACTGGGCGGGTCTGAAAATGTAACCGTTTCACCATTGTTGAGATATTCAATCATTCCCGGCTCTATATCCTCTCTCCTATCATCGTCCCCTTTTGTCGGCGCATCCTCTGCCCCGGTAATAAATGTAGCAAATGCGGCAGCTACTTTTTGCTTCATGAGTTGCGCATCTTCGTAGTCGCCAAAATCACTCATTTTCATAAATGAAGCAACGCCAAACGGCAATCCGCGCACCTGCCCCACCCGCAGGATTTCAAAGGCATGGATTACATCGCTTTTCGGATAAAAAGTACTTTCCCATTTGGTAAAAATCACGTCATTGTCTCCTGGATGATTTCCAAACAACCAATAGCCGGTTAGTTCACCTGCTTTGGAAAATTGAACACCCATGCGGGCAAAGCCTTGTTCATTTGTGCCGTTCCGGCTGTGGTCGAGCAGGTCGCCCTCCATAAGTTGCAGTTTGAGCGGGATGCCGCTCGGATTGTCGGTTGCCCAATGTTTCAAAATCAGCATATCGCCGCCTTCAACAATCGCCCGCATCGCCAATTCCTGCAAGCCGTAGAATGTTGTTTTTCCATACCAGTCGCAATCAGTGGAGCCTGCCCAGTCGCGCCACATGCGTTTGATTTCTTTTGTTCTGAACAGGTCTCCAACGGGAGCCGGTTGGATGCCTTCACCAATCGTGTGGCGTGTGATGGCTTCCACAGCGCGATTTGCCCAACCGTTGTTGCGCACCATGTGGCGCGAACGGTCGCGAAGCGCGACCAAAGCCCCCGCTATTTCGCGGTTGGCTCCGGTCGATTTGGCATTGCGAAAAGATTTACCCCGCCTCCCTTTGTCTGCTGCGTTGTAAATCCTCAATTTGGGCATAGTTACTTTTATATGTAATCCTAAAAACTTCATCTGTTGCAATTTGAAAAATAACCGGAGTCAAAACTCGCATACGCACGGCGGCGCGGGATGCGTTCGGGAAACACTTCGGCTTCCATCATATTCAATGCCTCTTTCATTTCGGAAATGGAGCGATAGCTCACCGTTTTGTCGCCATACGTCACCGAGTGAACGCCTGCGACAATTGCATTTTTTAACGCTTCGTATTGCTGAATTGTGAATGCCATTTTCTTTTTTTCAACAAAGGTAAACGGTAAAAAAGTGCCTCGCAATAGGCTCACTGCAAATTCCGCAAAATATGCGGACTGTTAGTAAAGTTTAATATGTTTTTGTTACACGTCACAAATTTTTATGTTTTGTTTGCAATACTGTTAAAAATATTTGTATTTGCAAAAAAGTTGAGGATTTGTTTGGACAATAACAAAAATATTATTACCTTTGCGCACTCAAAAACAACGACAGTAATTTGGTTATGAAAAAAAGAAAAAGCAAGGAACGAATAGAAGCGGAAAACGATTTGTTGTTCTACCTTGAATATTACAAAAAATTTCCGCCCGAAAGTCTGTGGAAATTTCAATTGGAGATTGATAGATTGGAAGCACTATTGAAGAGAATGGATTAATAAAATTATAGATATGAAAACGAAAATACAGGAATTAAAAACAAGGTTTGCCCATGCTCAAAGCGATGGCGAACGCGAAGCAATAGACAGAGAAATGGACGCATTACTCCATTCGGATAAATCCGGATTTGAAAATGCTATGCTATCTGCTATTAAAGAAACAAATCAACGGGTTGAGGAACAGTTGTTGCGCCAAAAATTGGAGGGCGTATTACCCGCTATTTCTGTGTCGTATCTTGCAAAAAATTATTTTAATAAATCGCCTCAATGGTTTTATCAGCGGTTGAATGGTAATTCTGTCAACGGGAAACCTGCTAAATTTACACCAAACGAATTAATGAAATTACGGGATTCCTTGACGGATATTTCTACTAAAATCAATCAGTCAGTTGCTTCGGTGGTTTAACTTTCTATCTATCCCAAAACTCACTCCTGCGGCGTTTACGCTCACGCGATTGCGGGGTGTAATTTTCTTCGTCGGATTCTGTGGTTCGGCGGCTTTTTGCCGGTGTGGATGTGCCCGCCATTGATTTGAGTTTATCCTCCGGAAAGCGGTCAATCCCTACTATGATGGAGGCGGCGCGGGCGTATATTCGGCAGTCTAATGGTTCGTTGCGGTCATACACTTTTTGCCAATAGGTTTTTTGATAGCCTTTTATGATTTTGGTTACTTGCTCTTCGGCGGTTAAGCCACGAAAGTAGTGCTCGCCGTATTCGGGGAAATGGCAGTAACAGGGAGGCGGCGTTCCTTTTTCGTCTTTTTCAAGCCGCGATGGTGTAGAAATGCCCATCAAACTTATGGCAATAGACAGCGGGTTCAACACCACCCAAGTCTATAACTTTTGCCGCCGCTTTGATGCCTCACGTGTCATCCCCACCAAAGGTCAAGACAAACAGGCAATACCGGTGGAACGCTCAAAATCAGTAGACCGTACCAAAGCGGGCAAACAAATCGGCAAACTAAAACAATGGAACGTAGGCGTATCGCTATTGAAAAGCGAGTTGTATGGCTACCTGCGGCTTGAAAAAGACGAAAAAGGAACGCCGCCTCCCTGTTACTGCCATTTCCCCGAATACGGCGAGCACTACTTTCGTGGCTTAACCGCCGAAGAGCAAGTAACCAAAATCATAAAAGGCTATCAAAAAACCTATTGGCAAAAAGTGTATGACCGCAACGAACCATTAGACTGCCGAATATACGCCCGCGCCGCCTCCATCATAGTAGGGATTGACCGCTTTCCGGAGGATAAACTCAAATCAATGGCGGGCACATCCACACCGGCAAAAAGCCGCCGAACCACAGAATCCGACGAAGAAAATTACACCCCGCAATCGCGTGAGCGTAAACGCCGCAGGAGTGAGTTTTGGGATAGATAGAAAGTTAAACCACCGAAGCAACTGACTGATTGATTTTAGTAGAAATATCCGTCAAGGAATCCCGTAATTTCATTAATTCGTTTGGTGTAAATTTAGCAGGTTTCCCGTTGACAGAATTACCATTCAACCGCTGATAAAACCATTGAGGCGATTTATTAAAATAATTTTTTGCAAGATACGACACAGAAATAGCGGGTAATACGCCCTCCAATTTTTGGCGCAACAACTGTTCCTCAACCCGTTGATTTGTTTCTTTAATAGCAGATAGCATAGCATTTTCAAATCCGGATTTATCCGAATGGAGTAATGCGTCCATTTCTCTGTCTATTGCTTCGCGTTCGCCATCGCTTTGAGCATGGGCAAACCTTGTTTTTAATTCCTGTATTTTCGTTTTCATATCTATAATTTTATTAATCCATTCTCTTCAATAGTGCTTCCAATCTATCAATCTCCAATTGAAATTTCCACAGACTTTCGGGCGGAAATTTTTTGTAATATTCAAGGTAGAACAACAAATCGTTTTCCGCTTCTATTCGTTCCTTGCTTTTTCTTTTTTTCATAACCAAATTACTGTCGTTGTTTTTGAGTGCGCAAAGGTAATAATATTTTTGTTATTGTCCAAACAAATCCTCAACTTTTTTGCAAATACAAATATTTTTAACAGTATTGCAAACAAAACATAAAAATTTGTGACGTGTAACAAAAACATATTAAACTTTACTAACAGTCCGCATATTTTGCGGAATTTGCAGTGAGCCTATTGCGAGGCACTTTTTTACCGTTTACCTTTGTTGAAAAAAAGAAAATGGCATTCACAATTCAGCAATACGAAGCGTTAAAAAATGCAATTGTCGCAGGCGTTCACTCGGTGACGTATGGCGACAAAACGGTGAGCTATCGCTCCATTTCCGAAATGAAAGAGGCATTGAATATGATGGAAGCCGAAGTGTTTCCCGAACGCATCCCGCGCCGCCGTGCGTATGCGAGTTTTGACTCCGGTTATTTTTCAAATTGCAACAGATGAAGTTTTTAGGATTACATATAAAAGTAACTATGCCCAAATTGAGGATTTACAACGCAGCAGACAAAGGGAGGCGGGGTAAATCTTTTCGCAATGCCAAATCGACCGGAGCCAACCGCGAAATAGCGGGGGCTTTGGTCGCGCTTCGCGACCGTTCGCGCCACATGGTGCGCAACAACGGTTGGGCAAATCGCGCTGTGGAAGCCATCACACGCCACACGATTGGTGAAGGCATCCAACCGGCTCCCGTTGGAGACCTGTTCAGAACAAAAGAAATCAAACGCATGTGGCGCGACTGGGCAGGCTCCACTGATTGCGACTGGTATGGAAAAACAACATTCTACGGCTTGCAGGAATTGGCGATGCGGGCGATTGTTGAAGGCGGCGATATGCTGATTTTGAAACATTGGGCAACCGACAATCCGAGCGGCATCCCGCTCAAACTGCAACTTATGGAGGGCGACCTGCTCGACCACAGCCGGAACGGCACAAATGAACAAGGCTTTGCCCGCATGGGTGTTCAATTTTCCAAAGCAGGTGAACTAACCGGCTATTGGTTGTTTGGAAATCATCCAGGAGACAATGACGTGATTTTTACCAAATGGGAAAGTACTTTTTATCCGAAAAGCGATGTAATCCATGCCTTTGAAATCCTGCGGGTGGGGCAGGTGCGCGGATTGCCGTTTGGCGTTGCTTCATTTATGAAAATGAGTGATTTTGGCGACTACGAAGATGCGCAACTCATGAAGCAAAAAGTAGCTGCCGCATTTGCTACATTTATTACCGGGGCAGAGGATGCGCCGACAAAAGGGGACGATGATAGGAGAGAGGATATAGAGCCGGGAATGATTGAATATCTCAACAATGGTGAAACGGTTACATTTTCAGACCCGCCCAGTGTTTCGGATTACGACAGCTATTCCGCCCGCATATTGCAGGGCATCGCTTCGGCTTATGGCATCACTTACGAGATGCTAACGATGGATTATTCCCGTGTCAATTTCACATCGGGTCGCATGGCAAAAATAGACGTGACGGCAAATTTCAAAAGTTGGCAATACAATATGATTGTCCCGCAACTGTGCGCCCCCGTGTGGCAGTGGTTTATGGATGCCTGCTTAATTGCAGGAAAACTCCACAAACCAATCAAAGCCGACTGGACGGCTCCGCGTGTCCAACAATTAGACCCCGTGAAGGAAACAAACGCGCAAATAATGAAACTCAAAGCGGGGTTATCTACATGGAGCGAAACTATCCGCGAAATCGGGCGGGAACCCGAAGAGTTTTTTGCGGAATTAGAACAGGATATTGCCCGCTTCAAAAAAGCAGGCTTAAATTATGGTGAAATGATTGTTTCAGTCAATAAAACACAGTAGAAAATGAGTAAAACAAGCACAAGAACAATGCAAAAAATGTATGGCAGGGCACTTATTCAGCCCGATACATTGAACACGGAAACCCGCGAGGTGGAGGTGGTTTTCGCTACCGAAACGCCGGTAGCCCGTTGGAGTTGGGAGGAGGATTACAACGAGATTCTGGTCTGCGAAGCTGGTGCCATCCGCATGGAGCGCGCCAACAAAGGACTTCCCGTGTTGGATTCGCACAACAGTTATTCGCTGGATGCACAGATTGGGCGTAGCACCAAAGTGTGGGTAAACGACAAAAAAGAAGTTTGCGCTACCCTCCGTTTTTCAAAACGCGCAAAGGTCGAGGACTTATTCCAAGACATCACAGACGGCATCATTAGCGACATTTCTGTGTCGTATCTTGCAAAAAATTATTTTAATAAATCGCCTCAATGGTTTTATCAGCGGTTGAATGGTAATTCTGTCAACGGGAAACCTGCTAAATTTACACCAAACGAATTAATGAAATTACGGGATTCCTTGACGGATATTTCTACTAAAATCAATCAGTCAGTTGCTTCGGTGGTTTAACTTTCTATCTATCCCAAAACTCACAACCCTTGGCGAAACATGGGCGGAAAAAGGCGAAGCACCCCCATTTATGAACATCTACAACCGCCGTGAAAACTACAAGACAAACAAAGTGCCGACCGATGTATGCTTCCTGACCGCCGGAGTGGACATCCAACGCGACCGCATCGAATTGGAGATAGTTGGCTGGTGCGCCGACAAACGTTCATATTCAATCGACTACCGCGTATTAGAAGGCGACACGGCAGCTGCCGATGTGTGGAATCAGTTGGCAAAAGTGGTGGACGAACATTGGACACGCCGCGATGGTGTAGAAATGCCCATCAAACTTATGGCAATAGACAGCGGGTTCAACACCACCCAAGTCTATAACTTTTGCCGCCGCTTTGATGCCTCACGTGTCATCCCCACCAAAGGTCAAGACAA